>CAJCJC010000472.1 GCA_903970575.1 Alphaproteobacteria bacterium | reverse complement strand
CGCGCGCGACGACATTTTCGAAACGCGCTTCCCGCCGGTGCTGGAGCCCGATTTCGCGGGCGCGACAGCGACCGTCAAAGGCAAGGATTTCGGCCGCGGCGCGGGCTGGTACGGCTTTGGCGGCTGGAAGCGTTGAGCGGCGTCATGGCATCGGAACGCAACCTGTTCGCCTCGACCGCCAAGGCCAAGGGCCGCCGGCCCTATTTCTTCGACGATCCGGCGGTGGACAAGCTGCTCGCTATCACCATGGCGATCGCCGGCGAATTATCCGTGACGCGAGAGCGCCTCGACACGGTCGAACGCATCCTATCCTCCAAGGGCCTGCTGTCGGCCCTCGAAATCGATGAATGGCGCCCTGACGAACAGGCCAAGCAGGAACGGGCCGCCATCCGGCAGGAGTATATCGCCCGCGTGCTGATGATTCTGCAGAACGAGCTGGAAGAACTCGAACAGCAAAAGGCCTCCGCGGATTATGAGGCGCTGCAAAAGGAACTGGCGGACAGCGGCGCCTAAGGTTCGGGCGGCGTTACCCCGAACCCCTTGCGCTTTCAGGAACCGAGACCCCGCCGAATGGGGCCTCGTCGGGCGCGTCGAGGAAACTCCGGGCAAGCGCAGCCGCGTCGGCGGTGAAGCCATCCAAAAACCCGTGTCCCCAGCAGGGCAGGTCGACGATCTCGCCATTCTTCAAGAACGGTCCCGCGCGTTTGGTGTAATCCCACAGATCGTCGCCGGGGTTGAAGACCAGCACCGGCTGCGGAACAAGGGGCAGGCGTTGGTCGAGATAATGATTGAACGCCGCTCTATGCCCCCACCACGCGATGTTCCGGCCCGACAGCATGTCCGGAAACGCGTCCGCCACCTGCTCCAAGGGCAGGCTCGGGCTCAGATTGTAATGGACGAAGCTGCGCCACAGCGCGGCCAGATGGCTGCCGTCCAAAGTCGGCGCTGTCTCGGCGTAATGTTCGCGCATCGCCGCCCGCTCGGCCTCAGTCATGATCGGCGCCGCGATCAGGATGAGGCGCCGCGCCCGGTCCGGCCGCGCCAACGCAAGCTCGATCGCGACCTTTGAACCGGTATGGTACCCCATCGCGTCGATCGGGCCGGAAACGCCCAGCGCATCCAGCGCGTCCCACATGGCGCCGGCGTAGTCGGCGATTTCCGGTGGCGCCGGCGGCGCGTCGGACATGCCGAATCCCGGCGTGTCCGCGGCGATGGCGACGCGGTCCGTTCCGATCTTCGCCAGGAAATTTTCATAAATGCGCCCGCTCATCGGGCTCATGTGAAAGCAGATCAGCGCCGGGCGGCTCGCGGCGGCCGGCTGGGCGATGCGCAGATGAAGCTGCCCGAAGCGCGTCTCGACATAGGTCCGGCGGACATTGGCGCGGCCTGTCTCGGTCATCGGAACCTCATTGTGATCGCCGGGACTCTATAATATCGTTCATGGAAATCAAACAGGAGGTCTTGATGGACGCCCAGACGCGCCATGCGATGCTGCCCGAGCCGAACCACGACGAAGAGGCGCGGCAGATGTTCGTCAAATCCTTCCGGGGCCATTTGGCGGCCAATGTCGCGCCGGGAACGCGCCGGGTCTATAACAAGGTCGTGGCGCCTGAATTCCAGAGGGCTAAGGGCCGTCCGCCGGCGGACAAATACGAGGTCCGCGCGGAAATGGAGCGGCAGCCTTATTATCAGTTCTGGAGCGCCATGCAGCGGGCGAGCCAGGAATTGATGTGGGACAGCGTGATCGACACGGTGGAGCGCACCCTGCCCGAACTGATCGAGACGGCGGCAAAGCTGGACAAGGGCAATCCGCGCGGCTCCCTCAGGCTCGATCCGTCCCTGGAAATCCCCAAATACCATACCGCCGTCGACATTCATCTGCAGCCGGGCGCCTATCATTCGGAATTCACCGACGGCGATCTGGCCGCCGGCGCGATCTATGATCGGGGCGTCTATATCTATCTCGGCGGCGCGACGGGGCCAGAGAACGACCTGCTCGGCCGGATCCTGGTCAATTTCTTCCAAGAAGAATTCTCCGATCGCCCGACAGCCCGCATCCTCGACATGGGCTGCGCCATCGGCAATTCCACGATCCCCTGGGCAAAGGCGTTTCCCGACGCCGAAATCCATGGCATCGACGTTGGCGCGCCGGTCCTGCGTTATGCTCACGCCCGCGCGGAGGCAAACGAAGCCGGCATCCATTTCAGCCAGCAAAACGCCGAGCACACCGATTTTCCGGATGAAAGTTTCGACCTGATCGTCAGCCACATCATGCTGCACGAAACCTCGCATAGCGCCATGCCCCGCATCTTCGCCGAGTGCAAACGCCTGCTGAGGCCCGGCGGCCTGATGCTGCATCTGGAAATTCCGCGCGGGAACGACCCCTATTCGTCCTTCATGATGGACTGGGAAGCCTATAACAATAACGAGCCGTTCTCACGCCAATTCCGCGAATCCGACGTCATCGGCCTGGTGGAGAAGGCGGGATTGGCGAAGGCGCGGTTCGAACTGGCGCCCGTGAATTTCGACAAGACCCAACGCAACTACGGCGGCGCCTTCGCCGGATTCCCGGTCGTGGTGGGGGAGAAAGCCTGAAGGGCTCGCGAAACTCCGCGCCTCAATCTTTCGGCGCGGTCTCTTCCAGCTCCATCTCGACGGGGCGCAGCACGCGCTGGATCATTTGGGCGCGTCGCGCGTCGCGGGCGGCTTCCGCATCCTTCGCAGGGCGGTAGGAGTCGATTTCCGCCTGGGGAATAATTGTGCGCGCTTCCAGCAGTTTTTCGACCGTGTCCAGCCGGTCGCGGGTCACCGACAGCTCGCCCATCAGATTAACCACCATATTCAGCAATTTGTCCGTCGCGGGGTCCGCGAAATATTGCGGGCGCTTGCCCTTTGCGGTGCGCGCGAGTTTGACGGGCTTGGCTTGGTCGGTCACTGAGTTCTCCGGCTAAAGACGATCGAGCGCGCCAAGAATGACGGGCGCCCAGGTGAGCGGACGTTCGGGCAGTTTTACGGGCGAGGGCGGGCCTGCCGCGGTCGCCAGTTCGGAACTGGCGAAAAACAGCGTCTTTTGCGGCAGGCCGTGAATCTGGCCCACGACATCCGCCCGAACCACCGCCTCGGCCAGCGCCGCGTGAACCCCCTCGGCCTTGAACAGATCGATGACGCGCTGTTGCACATGCTGATCGCTTGACGGCGCGCCGCCCGGTATCGACGCGCCGGCGGATTTGTCGAACCATGGCCAGAACAGATCCTGGTCCCGCGCCGCGTGCCACGCCGTCAGCAGATGGCCGCCGCCCCACTCAGGGGTTAGCACCGGCGCCAGGTTGCGGGCGAATTCGTCGACCCGCCCCTGTGGCGTGGGTAGGAAGTCGCAGAGCGACAGGCTGGCGATCCGGCCGGGGTCGCGCTTTGCCCAGGCCGCGCCGATCGCGGCGCTATCTCCCATGACGACCAGGTCAGCCGAGGCGACGTCCAGCGCATCGAACGTTTGGATCAGCGCCGATACCGAAGCCGCGATCGGATCTCCGCCCTGCGCGGCGTCGGAATCGCCATGCCCCGGCAGATCGGGCGCGTAGACCGGGCGGGCGCCGGCGAAACCGCCCAGAAACGGTTGCAAGCCCCGCGCGGAGCGACCGGGCTCATGCAGCACGATAACAGGCCGCCCGGCGCCTTCCGCATTCAGCCTGACATGCATCTGGCCGGACGGCGTATCCACCATGCGGCTGCCGATTTTGCGCGCCACGGGCACGGTCGGGGCCGCGGCGGGTATCGTGCAGCCCGCTTTGTGCGCCAGCAGGAAGTCCAGCGTCAGATCGAGCGCATCCTGCGTCGTCTTCACCCGCGCGATTTCCGCGTTCCTTGGCATGGGCGGAAACCGGTCCAAATAGGCGAACAGCGCGTCGGTCTCGGCGCAGACGAACCGCGCCGGCACGGCTATGCGCCGCAAATCCTCCTCGACCGCATAGGTGAAGGCGGTGCGATAGGCGGTGCGGTAATTGTCGCCGGCCTGCAGCAGGGCAAGAAGATTGGTTTGCAGCCCCTCCAGCGTAATCGAAAACGCGAACCTGGCCAACGGATCGCGCTTGTACCAGGGAAAGAAGATCACCTGCTCCTTCATCCGCGCCCACGCCCAGGCCAGATGCGCGCCGTCCCAGCTTGGGATAAAGGGCGGCAGGTAATGCGCCAGGAAATCGGCCCGCTCCTCCGGTGTCTTGATCAGCGTGCCGTTGGCGACCAGCGCCGAGACGCGGCCGGGATAGCGCGCGGCGAAGCGCGTGCCGATCGCGGCCCCCGTGTGAAGGCCATAAACGCAGGCCTTCTCCAGCCCCATGCCGTCGAAGAATTCGGCCACCGCATCCGCGAAGGCGTCGATCTCGGGCTCCGAATCCGGCGGCGCGATCGGATCGGACAGGCCATAGCCGGGCCGGTCGGGCGCAAGCACCGTGAAATGCGGCGCCAGCATCCGCATCGTCGGAACCAGCTCCTCCGAGCTTTTCGGCGATTGATGCAGCAAAACCACGGCAGGCCCCGAGCCCACGCGCCGGTAATGAACCTGTCTGCCGGGTAACGTCAGAAACGCGCGTTCGATTTTGAGCTCGGTCATGACGTCATCTCCGGCTTGACGGCTCCAAGGAAGCTGATCGCCAGCAATACGAGATAGAGCGTGGTCACCACAACCAGCGACATATTAATCGCGCCGCCGATCGCCGCCTCGACCGAGGGCGTCGATCCCTCCGCGGCCAGGCGGCCGAACGCTGGCCCCACCGGACGGAATGCGAGATCGATGCCGATCGCGAGAAAGAAGATAACGCCATACAGGATGATCTTCCATGCGAGCCAGGCGGGCGCCACGGTTCCATCCATCAGCAAAGCGATTCCCGAAGCCATGAACACGAAGCCGCCGACTAACAGAAATCCAAATTGGATGCGCGCCAAGACCTGTCCCAACTTGGAGCCATGCGCCTTGGCGAGCGTCAGAACGCCGGCCAGCCAGACAAGCGCCAGCAGCCAGATGGCCAACAGCGCCGGCCCCCCGATCGGTAACCCCATCTGGCTCGCCAGCGTCAGCCCGACCGGCATCATCAGAACGAAGGCGACGCGCGGCGCCAGATCGATCGCGGTCGCGAGTTGGAGAAGAATCACGCGCTCCGCGAGGCTCCTGCCAGGCTTCTTGACCCAGATGGCGGCGATATAAACGCCCAGATCGGCGCCCAGCCAAAAGACAAAAAGAAGGATATGGACCCAGACCAGAAGCGCGTGACGGTCCATTTTTCGAAAATCCCTCCTCGGTCCCGCGGCCGTACTCGAAACTGTCTCGCCGGCCGCGACAACCGAACGGAGGCGACAGCGAAGGGCGACAGGGCGCTGGAACGTGTTACATTAAGATTCTAGGGTATTTTAATAGTACGGACAAATCATTTTCCTCATTTCCTATCGAAGATCGGAACCGACATGGTGCGTCCGCATATAGAGTTCATCCAGTCTCAGAAGCTGCCCTGGCAGCCTGGAAAGCTCGGAATCAGCCCGGCGGGTTTCGCCTCTAAAATTCTCAGTCTCGACCCCGATACGCTGGAATCGAGCCAGCTCGTCAGGTTGCCGAACGGCTTTCGATGGGAAGGCGATAATTACCTGTTGGCCGACGAAGAGTTCTTTGTCCTGAAGGGCGACCTCATCATCGATGGGGTCGAGTATGGCGTTCACAACTATGGCTTCCTGCCGGCGGGCTATCCTCGGCATACGCTCGAATCCGCCAGCGGGGCGGAGCTGTTGATTTTTTACTCCGGGTCGCCCGCCCCCGTCGCGGGTTCGCCGCCGCCCGGTCTCTACGATGAAGCCAGGCTGATTCAGCGGATCGATCCCCTTGAAATGGCCTGGGACCGCTCCGGCCAGGATCCGGGCATCGCCGATTTACAGGCCTGGCGCAAGATCATGCGGCTGGACCCCGCCGGAAAATGCCGCAGCTTTCTGCTGGCCGGCCTGCCGGAAGGCATCCATCACGCCCGCGAAAAACCGATGGAATGGCATAGTTATTGCGAGGAGATGTTTCTGATCGCGGGCGATTTGCCGTGCCATTGCGGGTTGATGCGGCCGGGCGCCTATTTCTGGCGTCCGCCCGGCATCAATCACGGTCTGGAATGCTCGCTGACCGGATTTCTGGCCTTCCTGCGGATTCCCGGCTCCAACGTGAACGTCAATAACTGGGTCGGCAAGGCCAAGGTGACCCTGACGCCGGATCATAAGCCTTACCTGCCGCCGGAATTGGCGGCCCTAGGGGCCGAGCCGGCGCCTGATCCCATCCAGTACTGATTACTCCGCCGCCAGCGCCGTCTTGGCGGCCTTGGCCAGGCGGTCGCCCAGAATCCGGCCGAACGTCATCGCGGGGGTCACGCTCATGCCGCCGACGAAGGCATTGCCCGAGGTGGCGCCCAGGCCCAGGATTTCCCCCGCCGCGTAAAGATTGGGGATGGGCGCGCCTGCCCGATCCAGCACGCGCAGCTCGTCGTCCACCTTAAGCCCCGCGAATCCGACGATGCTCCAGCCCACATGGCGCACGGCGTAAAACGGCGCTTCGGCGATCGGCAGGGGCCGATGCTCCCGGCCCGTCGGGTCCGGCGCGCCGGTGGCGATGCCGGCGTTGTAGTCCTCGATCGCCTGGGTCAGCTTCGCCGGGTCCATCCCGGTCAATTGGGCAAGCTCGGCCAGGCTGTCGGCCCGCC
>CAJCJC010000471.1 GCA_903970575.1 Alphaproteobacteria bacterium | reverse complement strand
CGGCCCTGGTCGGCGAGCCACGCGTGCTCGGGCCCGATGCCGGGGTAATCCAGGCCCGCGGAAATGGAGTGCGCCTCCGCGATCTGGCCGTCGCCGTCCTGCAGCAGATAGGTGCGGTTGCCGTGCAGCACGCCCGGCCGGCCGCCGAGGATCGAGGCGGCGTGAAGCCCGGTCTCGACGCCATAGCCGCCGGCCTCGACCCCGATCATGCGGACGGATGGATCGTCCAGGAATGGATGGAAGAGCCCCATGGCGTTGGAGCCGCCACCGATGGCGGCGACCAGTGTGTCGGGCAGCCTGCCCTCGCGCTCCATCATCTGGGCCCGCGCCTCAATGCCGATAACGGACTGGAAATCCCGCACCATGGCGGGATAGGGATGCGGGCCGGCGACGGTGCCGATGATATAGAACGTGTCTTCGACATCCGACACCCAAGCCCGCAGCGCCTCGTTCATCGCGTCTTTCAGGGTGCGGGAGCCGGAGGTGACGGGCCTGACCTCCGCGCCGAGCAGCTTCATGCGGAAGACGTTGGGCTTTTGCCGTTCGATATCCACCTCGCCCATATAGATGACGCAGGACATGCCGAAGCGGGCCGCGACCGTAGCCGTGGCGACGCCATGTTGCCCGGCCCCCGTCTCCGCGATAATCCGGGTCTTGCCCATGCGGCGGGCGAGCAGGGCCTGGCCCAGACAGTTATTGATCTTATGCGCGCCGGTATGGTTGAGTTCGTCGCGCTTGAAATAGATCTTGGCGCCGCCGTAATGGCGCGTCATGGGCTCGGCGAAATAGAGCGGGCTCGGCCGGCCCACGTAATCGCGCAGGTAGTAATCGAGCTCAGCCTGGAAGGACGGATCGGCCTTGGCCGCCTCATAGGCTTTCTCGACCGCCAGGACCAACGGCATCAGCGTCTCGGCGACGTAACGGCCGCCATAAATGCCGAAATAGCCGTTCTCGTCCGGACCGGCGCGATAGGTGTTGGGGATTGCGTTCACGGGGCTGCATCACTGGTTTGGCGGAAGCGGCGCACTCTCAGCGAGCGAGCGGATTCTGTCAAATTTTCGTGAGGGCCTTCTTCCCAAGCGGCAATCGGAGTATCAAGGTTCGATCCAGTAAGCCTATATGCGAGCGTAATTTCAAAGGCAGACCCTGCGTTTCGAGAACGACCATGAACATGGTGCAATTACCCGCTCTGCTTGGAACTTGGCGCCGCTTCGGCGCTCTTGGCCCAGTTTATGAAATCACCGCGGCCGGAACTGCGCTGGATGATGGTGACCAAATGATGCGCATTCGGGTTTTAGAAAGCGGCGAAGAGGTTGATTACAAGCTGAGCGATATTCTCGACGACCCGAAAGAGCGCTGATGTTCGCAATTGCATTTGATTTGGTGGTCGCGGATGCCGCCGCCAACCATCCCAAAGGCGTATCGCAAGCCTATGCCGATATCGGGGCCGTCTTGAGCGGTTTCAGTTTTGATCGTGTGCAAGGCAGTTTGTATCTGACAAATAAAGACGATTTGGCGAATCTTTTCGCTGCGATTATGGCGCTGAAGGTCCTTCCGTGATTCGCTGCCTCCGTCAGGGATATCAGGGCCTTAAGGTCGAGCACTGGTCTGATTTCACACAGCTTGTGAAAAGCTTATAATCGCTCAGTGATATGTCTGTGCGTCAAACATCGAGCGGCGTCAGAGTCACCAATTTTATGTTGGGCGGCGCGGACAGAATGAAGCTCGATTGGTGGAAACGGCGTGACGGGTTGTTGAAACGCCGCTCGCCGCCTTCGCGCGCCAGAACCGCCTGCTCTTCCCAAAGAGAGCGGAAAACCGGGATTTGAGATAGCTCCTCAACCAAACCCTGCATGGCCGGATCGCGCAAGTTCCGGCTAAAATCGGCGCGGAACTCCGCCGCCACGCGACGGGCCCGTTCGTCCCAATCAGCGATCAGCCGGGGGGCCGCGGGCGAGCGAAAAATGAAGCGCATCAGGTTGCGATCATGGTCGCCGTCGAGCCAGCCGGCGAAAAGGCTGGCGGCGCCATGATTCCAGGACCGCGCCGTCCAGGAGCCGTCGAGAAGATAGGCCGGAATGATCATCCGACCGGGCAACGCCAGGACCGGCGCCGGCAGATCCTCTTCGTTCGGCAATGGGTCCGGATCGCGCTTGCCGGCGAGTTCGAACAAATAGGCGCGCTCGGCGGACGCCAGACGCAGGGCATCCGCCAGCCGCGCCAAGGCGCGGGGTGACGGGGAGACATCCCGTCCTTGCTCCAGCCAGGTGATCCAGGTGAGGCTGACGCCGCAAGAGGCCGCCAATTCCTCGCGCCGCAAACCGGGAGTCCGCCGGCGGCGCGGCTGCGGAATGGCGCCAGCGGTTTGGTGCGGCATACGCTCCCGGTGGGTTCTCAGGAACGCGCCTAACGCGCGACGGGCGTCCAAGGTGTTCATATTGGAAAATATAACAGGATATTCATCAATATTGTACCAGTTTAACGATGGAGCAATGTTGGGGCTGTGGTCAACTGAAGGAGCCTTTCAATGCAAGATCGATCCCACGATTTCCTTGTCGCCGAGCAGTTCGGCGCCAGGGCGCAAGCCTATCTGGACAGTCCGGTCCATGCCCGCGGTGAAGATTTGGACCAGATGGTCGCCATCGTCGGCGCACGACCGAACGCAGTCGCGCTGGATTTGGGCTGCGGCGGCGGCCATGCCTCGTTTCTTCTGGCGCCTTTGGTTGGAAAAATGGTCGCCTATGACCTGTCCGACGCCATGCTGGCGACGGTTCGCGGCGAAGCCACCCGGCGGGGCATCGGCAATTTGGAGACTCGCCAGGGGTCGGCCGAGTTGCTGCCATTTCCGGACGAGGCGTTCGACCTCGTGGTCAGCCGCTATAGCGCCCATCACTGGAATGATCTCGACGCGGGCCTGCGCGAAGCACGCCGCGTAATGAAACCGGGCGGGTTGGCGGTGTTCATGGACGTGGCCGCGCCAGAGTCCGCGCTGCTGGATACGTGGCTGCAATCGTTGGAATTGCTGCGCGACCCATCACATGTTCGGAATTTTTCAGTGCGCGAGTGGCGGACGATGCTGGAGGAGGCGGGATTTCAGCCGGCGGTGGCTGCCCGCTTTCGGCTGCGCCTGGAGTTCAAGCCCTGGATCGAGCGGATAAACACGCCGGCCGCGCACGTGACGGCAATAAGATCGCTGCAGGCGCTGGCGGACGCGGAGGTCGCAAAACACTTCGCGTTCGAGCCGGATGGCAGCTTCACGCTCGACACGATGCTGATAAGCGCCACGACAGGCAATAAACCCTCAAGGACTTGAATTACTATCTTTTCCTTGGTGGAAGAGGTCGGCGGCGAAGGCGGCGACGCTTTAGTCGCGCATTCGGCAAACGGATGTGGTAGCACATCGCCGCGTTCGGGTTCCCCGAAGCAATCGCCATGATCCCTTGGGATTGCCCCTCAACGCGAGGCGACGCAACAGGAGTTTCGACATGCCGATGGCTCCCTGGATTTCCCGCGCGGCGGCTATTGTCAGTCTCGTTTTCACGTCCTTTGGAACCGGCGCGCATGCGCAGAACGGTGGCCAGCTCATCGCTTCCTATGTCGTGCTGGGACCGGATGGACACGCCATCGCGCGCGCGATCACGACGGCGGAGGCCTGCCCGGCCTTGACGGTGGACGGGAAGGCGTCGGCGATGAGCGTGCGTTCGGCCGCGGGAACGGCGCCGCAGCGGCCGACCGCCTCCAAGCCGGAACTATCCAAGCGCAGCGCCTTCGCCGCCACCACCTGCGAAGCGGCGATCCCGCCGGCGGCCAAGCGGGCGGAGATCGCCGGCGCCGCGCTGCCCCTGCCGCCGCGCATTATCAAGCGGATCGTGGTGATCGGCGACACCGGCTGCAGGATCAAGGCGGCGGACAACGCGGTGCAGGACTGCGACGATCCGGGCGCCTATCCCTTCGCCAGCATCACGGCGGCGGCGGCGGCGTGGAAGCCGGATATCGTGCTGCATGTCGGCGATTATTTGTATCGGGAAAACCCCTGCCCCGACGACAAGACAGCCCTTTGCGGCGGGACGAAATGGGGCTATGGCCTGGACGCTTGGCAGGCCGATTTCCTGACGCCCGCCGCGCCGCTGCTGAAAGACGCACCTTGGGTGATGGTGCGCGGCAATCATGAAACCTGCGACCGCGCCGGCCAGGGATGGCGGCGCTTCTTCGACGTTTACGACCTGACGCCTGACCGTACCTGCGACGACCCCGCACATGACATGGCTGGGAATTTTACCGAGCCCTTCGCCGTTCCGCTGGGCGAGGGCGCGCAAATCATCGTGTGGGACACCGCCAGCGCCGCCAACAAGCCGTTCAAGGCGGACGATCCGCGCGCCGCCGCCTATCTGCAAACCGTCCAGCGCATATTCGCGCTGGCGAAACAACAGCCGCACACGATTTTGACCAACCATCACCCGGTGCTGGCCGTGACCGCGAAGATGACGAAGGATGGCAAGCGGGAGGTGGCCCCGGGCAACCCGTCCCTTCAGGCCGTGCTGGCCGAGGCCAATCCGGCGTTCTACCCGGCGGGAATCGACCTGTTGCTGTCCGGCCATATCCATGTGCTGGAGCAATTGAGCTTTGGCGGAAAATACCCCTCGCAATTCGTGACCGGTTTTTCCGGCACGCAAGAGGATATCGTGCCGCTGCCGGAATCCCTGTCTGACGGGGATGATCCGGCGCCAGGCGCAACCCCCGACGCGTTCAGTTCCTGGGTCGACGGTTTCGGCTTCATGACGCTGGAGCGCACCGGTACAGCCGATTGGAAAGCCGAGATCCATGATAAGATGGGTAAAGTGGTGAATCGCTGCACGATCAAGGGGCGGCTGTCGCATTGCGACATCAAGCAGGTGCATGTGGGCTGACCCGCGATAGGAGAGAGCGAGCGGGAGACGTGACGAATTTCAAGATCGAGCTAAAATCGGCGGAAGACGGCGGCGGCTATCGTATCGCGCTGCACGAAAGTTCGGGCGTGGCCAAGGGCGATGAATCGCTGATGTGCTTTTATCGCACGCAGGTGCTTTTTAGACGTCTTAACATCTCGGCGCCGGCGAATTGCTCCCCGCGATCCCGCTGATCGACGCGCGCTGTGAAGGGGAACCTGCCAGGGCCACAGCCCTGGCGGAGCCGGAACGGCTTGCTATCCTGATGAACTCCGCGCGCCGCGCCTACACGCCGTTGGGCGTAAGGATCGCGGATGCCCGTTCGCGAGCGTGGCAAGCCCGATCATGCAGCCCGTATCGTGAAGCGGTGCGTCAGGTCGACCAGGCGATTGGGAGGCCAGGCGCGTTTCTCTTGAATTACTCGTATGAGTGGGGCTGCACTACCGGCGCGGCGGACGGGCCAGCGGGGCCGACATTGCTGCGAACGCTCGATTGGCCATTCGATGGGTTGGGCCGCGCGGTGGTCGCAGTTAGGCAGCGTGGGCCGGCAGGCGACTATCTGAACGTCGCTTGGCCAGGACTCGCGGGCGTCTTAACCGGCATGGCGGAGGGGCGATTTGCGGCCGCGATCAACCAGCCGCCGCTGAAGTTACAGCAATTGGGCAAAATCGCGGGCTGGGTCAGCGCCCGGATAAGTGTGAACCGCTCGACCGCGATGCCACCCAGCCATCTGCTTAGGCTCGTCTTTGAAACCTGCGAGAGCTTCGGGGAGGCGGTATCACTGATTAGACGGACACCGATCTGCCTGCCTGCGATTTTCACCTTGGCGGGCACGAGGCTGGGCGAGGCCGTGGTGATCGAGCGCACGGAGTTAGAGGCCTTCGAACCCAGCTTGGCGGCGGCGGCCAATCATTGGGCAGGCGCACAGGCACCTAAGGGCCGGCCACGCAACCCGTCCAGCCTCGATCGCCGGGCTGCTATGATTGCGCTGATAGCACGAGAGGATAATGATTCGCTGGATTGGCTGACGCCGCCTGTCCTGCAGGGCGACACGAGGTTGGCGGTGGTCGCCACCGCTCGCATCGGCCGGCTGGTGGCTCAGGGCTGGGAGAAGACCGGCCCGGCGACGACGATACTGGAAATTGAAAGAGCCGTATGACCAACCGCGCCAACCTGATCCTCAACGCCGATAGCTATAAGCCGTCGCATTTCCTGCAATATCCGCCCTGCGCGGAGGTGGTCTACAGCTATGTCGAGGCGCGCAAGCCGCTGTCGCCGGAACGGCCGGAGACCGTGTTCTTCGGGTTGCAGATGTTCCTCAAGGAATATCTAAGCCATCCAATCACGCCCAAGGATATCGACGAGGCGGAGATGCTGTTGACCGCCCATGGCGAGCCGTTCAACCGGGCGGGGTGGGATCATATTCTCAATCGGCATGGCGGGTTCATGCCGGTCGAAATCCAAGCCGCGCCGGAAGGGCTGGTGCTGCCAGCGCATAACGTGCTGGTCCAGGTCCACAATACGGACGAGGCCGCGCCCTGGCTCACCTCCTATCTCGAAACCGCGCTGCTGCGGGCGATCTGGTATCCGACCACGGTGGCGACCACGAGTTGGCATATCAAGCAGGTCATCCGCCGGTTCCTGAACGAAACGGCGGACGATCCGGAAGCGACGCTGCCGTTCAAGCTGCATGATTTCGGCGCGCGCGGCGCCAGTTCCGCCGAAAGCGCTGCGATCGGCGCGCTGGCCCATCTGGTCAACTTCCAAGGCTCGGACACGCTGGGCGGCGTCGTCGCGGCGCGGCGATATTACCAGGAGCCGATGGCGGCGTTCTCCATCCCAGCCGCCGAACATTCGACGATCACGAGCTGGGGGCCGGACGGCGAGGCCGACGCCTTCGCGAACATGGTGGAGCGGTTCAACCGGCCGGGCAGGCTCTATTCCGTGGTGTCCGACAGCTATGACGTCATGCGCGCGGTAACCGATCTGTGGGGCGGCGCGCTGAAGGAGAAGGTGCTGGCGGGCGGCGGTACGCTCGTGGTGCGTCCGGATTCGGGAGACCCGGTGGAGACCGTGGCCGAGGTGATGAAGCGGCTTATCGCGGCCTTCGGCGGCGGCCCGAACGGCAAGGGCTATTGGCTGCTGCCGCCGGCTATCCGGGTGATCCAGGGCGACGGGGTAGATGCGCGCTCCATCGCCGCGATCCTGACCCAACTCAAGGATGAGCGAATATCCGCCGACAACATCGCCTTCGGGATGGGCGGCGCGCTGTTGCAGGGGATTACCCGCGACACGCTCGGCTTCGCCATGAAGGCGTCGGCGATCCGGATCAACGGGATGTGGCGCGATATCTGGAAATCGCCGAAGGGCGATCCGGACAAGGCGAGCAAGCGCGGCCGGCTGGCCTTGATGCGGACGGCGGACGGAATCCGCACCGTTCCCATCCGCGACTGCCCGGTCGAGGAGAATTTGCTGCGGCCCGTGTTCCGCGATGGGCATATCCTGGTCCAGGATAATCTGGCGACGATCCGGCGACGGGCGAACGAGGGGTAGTCAAATCTTCTTCGCCGCCGCCAGGAATTCCCGGATGCGCGCGATGCTCTTCACGCCAGGGCGGTCCTCGACGCCGGATGAGACGTCGACCATCTTGGCGCCGGTCAGCGCCACCGCCTCGGCCAAGTTCTGGGCGTTGAGGCCGCCGGAGAGCATCCAGGGCCGGGCCAGGCTGAGGCCGCGCAGCAATTGCCAGTCAAAGGCGATCCCGGTTCCGCCGGGCAAGGCGGTGACGTTCGCCGGGGCCTTGGCGTCGAACAAAATCCAGTCGGCGATGACAGCGTAGTCAGGCAGCGGCGCCAGATCGGCGGCGGTCGCGATGCGGATCGCCTTCATGACGGGCAGGCCGAATCGGTCCCTGATTTCGGCCACGCGGCGGGGCGATTCGCCGCCGTGGAGCTGGAGCAAGTCAAGCGGCACGCGGGCTGTGATGGCCCGTATCTGGTCGTCGCCGGCGTCGACGAACAGCCCGACGGCGCGCGAACCGGTCGGCAGCATGCGCGCAAGCTCCGCCGCGATATCGGCCGTGATGGCGCGCGGCGACGGCGGGTAGAACACGAAGCCTACCGCCCGCGCCCCGCCGTCCACCGCGGCCATCAACGCGTCCGGCGTGCGAACGCCGCATATCTTCACGTCGACGGGCAGAATAAAACTCCTTCGCGCCGCATTGGCGGCGCAATCCCAAAACGACCAGGGGTCAAAGCGGCCCGGATAGCGGCAACGGCGCGCCGATCTTGCCCTCAAGCTCCGCGGTGCGGGCGCGAGCGGCGGCGAGGGATTGCTCGAGGGTGACGACGCGCTTGGCCAGAAGGCGGGCGTCACGACGGCGCCGGCGATCCCCGATCCAGGTAACGATGGCGCCCAACAGGAACCCGACGAACAGCTCAATCAACGTCAACGCCCAGATGCGGATCGTCAGATCGAACGGAAAGGGCCGGAGATGCAGGGTGATTTCATCGAGATTGGAAACGGCGAACAGCACGACCACGATGACGATCGGCGCCGTGACGATCCAGGAGACGATCCGCGTGGACTGCTTCATGACGCACTTTTATCCTGCGGGAGATTTGCAGTCCACCCCGCGTCGCCTCTAACATTACTCGGCCCAACGCTACTCGGCGTTGAGACGTTCCCGAAGCTGTTTTCCGGTCTTGAAGAACGGGATAATCTTATCGACCACGGCGACGGATTCGCCGGTACGCGGATTGCGGCCCGTGCGTGCGTCGCGCTGTTTTACGGAAAATGCTCCAAAGCCGCGCAGCTCCACCCTATCGCCCCTGGCGAGCGCCTCGGACACCTCGTCGAAGATAGTGGTGACGATCCGCTCGACTTCGCGATTGGAAAGATGAGGATTGGCTTCGGCAAGCCGCGCGATCAATTCCGATTTCGTCATTCTTTTTTGTCCCCCCGGGTCGGTTCGTCGGGACAGAAGGCCATCGGCGTCACGATCCGTAGGCGATCGGCCTCTCCCGCGCCGTTCTGGAGTGGCAACGTGCCGCGTCCCGACCGGCGCGTCAAGGATAACCCGAACAATCTAAAGGATATTTTCCAAGTGCATGGGGCGAGGGGCCCCGGCGTGAGGCCCCTCCACTCATTTAGCCTCAGGCGTCGTCGTCGCCGCCGCCCTTCTTAGCCTTCTTGGCGAGCGC
>CAJCJC010000470.1 GCA_903970575.1 Alphaproteobacteria bacterium | reverse complement strand
GCGATGGCGATCGAGGACGCGGTGGTGCTGGCCCGAGCCTGCCAGGAAACGCCCACCGATATTCCGTTGGCCCTTAGCACCTATGAGGCCAGCAGAACCGGACGGGCCGGCGCGATCCTGCTCGAATCGCGCCATCAGGGCGAGATATTCTCGGACGGCCCCGGCACCGCGCGCCGTCCCAAAATCGCCCCCCGGGAACGCATGAATTATGACCCTGCCACGGTTCCGCTCGGATACAACCCCGCGTGGACATGGCAGCCTATCGCCCAAACAGCCTGAAACGGCGCTGGAGGCTAAAACGGCTTGGTCGCGCCCAGGAAGCAGATGCTGGCGATGGTGACCCAGTAGGTATAGGCTAACATGCGCCCATACCCGAATTCGCGCTCCAACGCCGCCTCTTCCTTCGGGTTCGGACCAGCGGCCAAGCGCCTGAAGCGGATGGTCCAGGCGCGCATGATGTAGCGCAGGCCGAGGCCGATCACGAGCGTGAAGGCGTAGAGCATCATCTTCGTCGGATACCAATATGTGCCCTCTCCGACCGTGAGCGGACCGTTGCCAAGGATGGAGGACAGCGCCACGATCACGATCGCCGGTATCAGGATATAGCGCAGCTTTTCATCGATCTTGGTCAGGCGGATGCCCGCCTCTGTCTCACGCTTGAAGAAAGCGGTCCAGGTGAGGGCGAGCCAGGAAAACATCACGGCCCACATCAGCACGAGCCACCAGCCGCCAAACGGCTGCAATCCGTACAAATGCCCCATATGCAGGCCCAGCGGCAGCAGCATCAAAATGCCGGTTCGCGCCAGGATGTCGATCCGGTAAGCGGTTTCCATATGCCGCCGCCGCTCTTCCATCGAGAGCTTGCGATTCACGATATTGAAGGAAGTCTGAAAAATCGCCCACTCGCCGCCAAGCCAATAGACCATGCAAAGGATATGCAGCCAGCGCAGCACATCCGGTTCCGCGATATTCATCAGAGTCCCATTCCGGCGTTCACAGGTTCGAGACTGTCATTAACAACGCACGGACGGCGTTATAAACGTGGGAATAAAGCCTGTCCGGCAAACGGACAATTTATGCGACTCAGTCCGCGCGCGTCCCCGAAACGAAATACCAGGAGCTTTGGAGCGGCGCCTGCGAAAGGCCGCCGCAAACGCCGTCAGGGCCTGGAATCGCGCAAAAACCCGTCAGGATATCCGTGAAGCCCGCGCGAGCGGCGAGCTCTTTGAAATCCTCCACCGCCACGCCGGCGATGTTGTGCTCATCATTGTAATACTGCTCCCAGGATCGGAAGAACTGGTCGAACACATCCATGTGCTGATAGCGGATAGGCACCTCAAGATGCACCGCGACCCCGCCCTTGCGTAGCAGGCGATAACTTTCCTTGATGATGTTCTCGGTGGCGGACGGCGAGGTCTCATGCAGGATGATCTGCGATACGACCAGGTCAAAACTGCCATCGGCGAAATCGGTGCGTTCGGCGTTCTGCTGGCTGAAATGTACCCTGGCGCCCAGGCCCGACGCCCTGAGCGCCGCATAGCGGACCATCGCGGCCCCGATATCGAAGGCGTGGATTTCGGCGTCCGGATAAGCCTTGCAGATCGGAATCGTATTGTGGCCCGCGGCGCAGCCCATATCGAGGATGCGCCGCGGCGCGAGGTCCGGATAATACCGGCGCAGGTATGAAACCATGGTCCGGCCGCGCGAATCGTTGAGCAGCGCGCCGCTGGCGTTACCGATTCCCAGCTGATAGATCGCGCCGCCGAGATCGTAGATGGCGCCGGCCCGCACATCGTTGACCTCTAGATCGGCTTGATAGCTGCCGGGCATGCGATGCGTGTCGCTGGCCGAAATATACCGGGGCATAGGAAGATCGGGATCGGTCTTCACGCTTATCGCCGCCTCTTCGGCGACGGTAATTGTCTCGAAGCGTTCGGTCAGGCGCGGGAGATCGGCGTCCACCACCTTGCCGACATATTCCCACATCAAATCCTGGGACGAGCGCAGCGCGGAACTCCATGCCTGAAAATATGGCTCTTGCTCCATGCTCCGGCGAATTTCCTCCCGACGCACGGCGGCTTCGTTTTCCGACGCGATATCCTCGTCGCCGGGCCGCTTTATGCGGGCGTCATATATGCTCCGGTTCTTGGCGGCGGATTTGACGAACAGATGCCGCTTGAGATCGGTGATGAAACGCAGACGGGAGAGATCGTCGTCGCGAAGATCGGGACTTTCCGGATGAAACTGCATGATCTTATCCCCTGGGCGTATGTGAAGCGCCGCCGTCCGATTCCGGCGCGATGTCTTGATCGAACGACGCCATCAAGGTCGCGATGAAGGAACGGCGCGCCTGATCGCGTTCCGCCTGCGCCTCCGGAGACGGACGATAGCTTGCCAACTCCGCCGGCGTCAGCACGTTTCGTTCGAGGATCACCCGACGAAGCGTATCGAGCTGCTCCGAAACGGACGTGAGCTCCGCGCCCAGCGCGAACACCATGGCGAACAGGCGATCGATATTGGGATCGCCGCATAACTGGACGGTTTGGCTGTTCAGAGCCGGCACGGATCGATCTCCCGAAGGTGCGAAACGAATTCAGACCCACTCTTGCGACCAAAAGGGCAATCCGCGCAAGACCGAGATCGCCGAGGAACCGAAGATCGGATGGGTAGCACACAAAGGTTCAGACAATTTGCCATATCCAGATGTTCAAACAATTCTTATAGATCAACTTAACGCGTCCGGCGGGTAGGCCGCCCCCGAGTGTCGACGTGAATTCCCTGGAGATGGCATGACAACGCAAAATCGCCAATTGATCGTCAAGACATGGCCCAATGGCCTGCCGCGCCGGGAAGATTTCGAACTGGTGGACGGCCCGATGCCGGTCCTTGGCGATGCGCAGATCATGATCCGCAATCTTTGGCTGTCGATCGACCCGTATTATCGCCACTCGCTCGGCCCGCGCTTCCTGGGCACGCCGTTCAGGCGGCCGGGCGACGTAATGATGGGCGTCACTCTTGGCGAAGTGGTTGAGAGCAAGGACCCGACGATCCCGGTCGGCCGCCATATCACGACCCTGTTCGGCGACATGCAGGATTACGCGGTGGTGAGCGGGCGTGACGCCCGCCTGCTGCCGGACGATGTGTTCGGACCCGGAAAGCTACCGCTATCGACGGCGCTTGGCGTGGCGGGGATTCCAGGGCTGACGGCTTATGCGGGCCTGATCGATCACGGCAAGCCGAGGCCAGGCGAAACCTTCGTGGTGTCGTCGGCCAGCGGCTGCGTCGGCGCAACGGCCGGACAATTGGCGCGCATCATGGGGCTTCGCGCCGTAGGCATCGCCGGCGCCCCGGAAAAGCTGGCCTGGACGGTCGACAAGGCCGGATTCGACGCCTGCGTTTCCTATAAATCGCCTGATTTCGCCGCCGAACTGGCGGCGGCATGCCCGCGTGGCATCGACATCAATATGGAGCATGTCGGCGGCGCGGTGCTGGCGGCAACATTGCCACTGATGACGGTGCATGGCCGCGTCGTGATGTCCGGACTGATCGATCAGTATAACAAAGACGTGGCGCCGCCCGGTCCCAATTGGGGCGTGATCCTGGTGAAACGCCTGCACGTCTCGGGCCTGCGCGTTTTTGAGTATCTGGATTTGATGCCGGAATATGAGCGGCTAATCGCGCCGCTCATTTTGGACGGCTCATTCGCCTATGTGGAGGATATAAAGGAAGGTCTCGAGGAGGCGCCCTTGTCCCTCGCGCGCGTCTTGACCGGCGGCAATTTCGGCAAATCCCTGATCCACATCGCCGACCACGCGTAGAAGCGAAAAGTGACCGCATTCCGGCCGCTTCCGATTTTGAGTCAACGCGAGGCCCGTGCGTTCCTATTGATAATTTCACGCGCTTAACAAAGCCGCCAATCACTAAACATATTTATTGTGTTCTAGAATCCAGGACCGATGGCCAAGACTTCCACCTCCCGAAATCAACGCGTTACCTCGTCCGATATAGCCAGATTCGTCGGCGTGTCCCAGGCGACGGTCAGCCGAGCGTTTTCACATGACAGCTCGATCACCGACCTGACGCGGGCCAAGATTCTGGATGCGGCGCGGCAGTTGAATTACGTGCCCAATTCATTCGCGCGCAGCCTGATCACCCGGCAGTCGAACATCGTCGCCATGCTGCTGGGCGATCTGAACAATCCTTTTTATACGGTCGCGCTGGACGAATTCAGCCTTAGGTTGCAGGCCGTCGGCAAACAGGTTCTCGTCTTCAACGGCGCGAGCCCGAACGAGGTCGACGATGCGGTGCGCCGCATGCTGGAATATCAAGTCGATGGGCTGATCCTGACTGCCGCGACCACCTCCATGCAGGTAACGTCCTTGTGCCTGGAGCGGGAAATTCCGGTCGTCATGTTCAACCGGTACGTCCCGGGATTTTCCGGCAACAGCGTGTGCTGTGACAATTTCGATGGCGGAAGGTTGGCGGCCGATACCCTGTTCGACGCCGGGGCCACGCGTTTCGCCGTCATCTCCGGCGACAGCGTCGCCACCACCAATCTGGATCGCGTCCGGGGATTCGCGGGGCGTCTGGCGGAGCGTGGCGTGCATGAGGTTCCGGAATGCTGGGGACATTACACCTACGAAGGCGGATATCGCGCCGCGGTCGACCTTTTGGGTCGGAAAGACGCCCCGGACGCCTTGTTTTGCGTCAACGACATCATGGCTCTGGGCGTAATCGACGCCGCGCGCGAACTCGGTCGCGCTATTCCGGGCGACCTCAAGATCATCGGTTTCGACGACATCGTCGAGGCGTCGCGGCCGCCCTATCGGCTGACCACAATCCGGCAACCGATGCGTCAGATGGTGGACGCGGCGATGACGATGCTGAAGGAAGGCCTGGCCAACGAACCTGTCTCGCGCATCCTGAAGGGACGCCTTATCGAGCGCGCGACGGTAAAGGCGGGATAGCCACCGGCGGATTCATTGCGCCGTCCAGCCGCCATCGGTCAGAAGACTTGCGCCGGTTATCAGACTGGCCTGATCAGACAATAGAAACACCACGGCCCCGGCCACTTCCTCGGGCTTGCCGAGCCTACCCATCGGGATGCGATCGAAGACAAAGCGGCGGAACGCCTCGTCGGCCAGCATCGGCGCGGTCAACGGCGTTTCGATGAAAGTAGGCGCCACGCTGTTCACCCGGATGCCGATCGGCGCGAGTTCCACCGCCATCGCCTTAGTCAGGCCTTCGATGGCGTGCTTGGTCAGGCAATAGACCGTGCGGCGGGGTGAGCCGACATGTCCCATCTGCGAACTCATATTGACGATCGCGCCCGAGCGCTGGCGGGTCATCACGCGGGCCGCCGATTGTGCCGCGCGAAACGCCGCCCTGACATTCAGCGCCAGCATGCCGTCCAGCGTCTCCTCGTCTACCTCAAGAAAAGGTTGCGGCCGGTTGAAACCGGCATTGTTCACGAGGCCGTCCAAACGATCCAAAGCCTCTACGTGGGCAAAGAATTCGGCGCTGGTGGCATCCATCGCCCACGGCTCGATATGTCCAGGTCGGGCTTCGGAGAGAGACTGAAGATCGGATTCCGTGCGCGAGACCGCGATGATCCTGGCGCCGGCATCCGCGGCCGCGAGCGCGCAAGCGCGGCCAAGGCCGCGGCCCGCGCCGGTTATCAGGATGGTCCGGCCGGTTAGATCGAGCGGCATGGGCGACGCCTCGGTCAGCTTGAGGGAAACGCGCGTTCGGCCTCGGCCAGATGCTGGCGCAACGCCATCAGCCGTCGGTCGCGCCAGATTTGCCGCTCGGGAATCTCCTCGACCGGAATGCGTCGCGCCAGAGCGTCATGCGCCAGACCGACCGTGCGCGCGTCAGGCGGATAATCGGTTCTGAGACTGGCCTGCACCCGGCCGATCGCCTCACGCAGAACATCGAAATAGCCCTTGAGCCCTTGCGTGGCGTTCAAATGGCCGACCGCGAACGGGCCGATGAACGCCCAGCGAAGCGCCAGCCCCTGTGTCAGCACCCGATCGATATCCCCCGGCGAACAAACGCCCTCGCCGACCAGATGCAACGCCTCGCCCAGCAGCGCGAATTGTAGGCGGTTCAGCAGGAACCCGTCGATCTCGCGGTTCAGGACCACCGGAGACTGACCCACCTCCTCCATGATTTTATAGGTCCTGTCCACGATGCCGGGCTCCGTCCAAGGGGCGGCGCAAATCTCGACCAGCGGGATGATATGAGGGGGGTTGACCGGGTGGGCGATCAAACAGCGGGCCCGCCCGGGCACGGATTCCAGAAAGGCCGAGCCGGGAATGGCGGATGTTGAACTCGCGATGATCGCGCCGGCGGCCGCGTGCGCATCCATCTGGACGAACAGCTCTTGCTTGATGGCGACGACCTCGGAGGCGCTTTCCTGAACAAAATCCGCGTCCGCGACGGCCTCCGCCAATGTTGCGGAGGCGCTGATGCGAGCAAGCATGGAATCGGGGTCCGGCAGCAGACCGGCGGCTTTAAGATCGGCGGCCGCGATGCCGATCATCGATAACGCGCGCTCGACGGACGCGGGGTCTCGATCCCAGAGGACGACATTCCAGCCGGCGCGCGCGAACACAATCGCCCAGGACCGGCCGACATTCCCAACCCCAATACATGACGCCTGCATGATCCGCATTGCCTCCCCAGCCATCACACTCCGTGGACTTTGGCATACGCGACTTGTGACCGCCAATCGATCCTCGTATACGTATACATCCTAATGCGCAATTTTTGCCCTGGTCTCGGGAGGAGTTTCGACGTGCCTGTTCGCATCATCAAAACGGGAATCAGCGCGGACGCGGCGGCGACGGATGACAGGCGGGTTCGCGATATCGTCACCGGCATTCTCGACGATATCCGGGCGCGCGGCGATGATGCGGTGCGCGAATATTCGGCGAAATTCGACCGCTGGTCTCCGCCGTCGTTCCGGCTCAGCGAGCAAGAGATCGAACAGCATCTCGCGAGCCTTCCCGAGGGTACGCTGGACGATATCCGCTTCGCCCAGGCGCAGATCAGGAATTTCGCACAGATTCAGCGGGCCTCGATGGTCGATGTGGAGGTCGAAACCCTCCCGGGCGTCGTGCTCGGCCACAAGAACATTCCGATGAACAGCGTCGGCTGCTATGTGCCGGGCGGAAAATACCCCCTGGTGGCGTCGGCCCATATGAGCGTGGTCACGGCCAAGGTGGCGGGCGTGAAACGGGTGATCGCGTCGGCCCCCGCCTATGAAGGCAAGCCGCATTCCGCGATCGTGGCGGCGATGCATCTGGCCGGCGCGGACGAGATTTATACCCTGGGCGGCGTTCAGGCGATCGCCGCCATGGCGCTCGGCACCGCGACGATCGCGCCGGTGGATATGATCGTCGGCCCCGGCAATGCCTATGTCGCGGAGGCCAAGCGACAGTTGTTCGGCGAGGTAGGGATCGATCTGCTGGCCGGTCCGACCGAAACGTTGATCATCGCCGACGAGACCTGTGACGCCGAAATGGCCGCGACAGACTTGCTGGGGCAGGCCGAGCACGGCCCGAATTCCCCCGCGATCCTGTTGACGACGTCCGAAGACCTCGCGATGGGCATCGAGGCGGAGATCGCACGACAGTTGGAGACCCTGCCGACCGCAGCGGTCGCAAGCGCCGCGTGGCGCGATTACGGGCAGGTTATCCTGTGCGACACCGAAGAGGAGATGGTGGCCCAAGCTGATTCCATCGCCTCGGAACACGTGCAGGTCATGACGCGGGACCCGCGATATTTCCTGGACAACATGACGAATTACGGCGCGCTGTTCCTAGGCCCCCGGACCAATGTTTCGTATGGCGACAAGGTGATCGGGACCAACCACACCTTGCCCACGAAAAAGGCCGGACGTTACACGGGCGGCCTTTGGGTCGGAAAGTTCATCAAGACCTGCACCTATCAACGGATCGACAGCGACGCGGCCTCAGCCATGATCGGCGAATATTGTTCGCGGCTCTGCGCCATCGAAGGTTTCGCCGGGCACAAGGCGCAGGCCGATCTGCGCGTCCGCCGTTATGCGAAGGTCGCCTAACGGAGGGGAGCGCGTTCCATGGGGGGACGCGCGCATCAGACCAGAAGGTCGAAGACGATTTTTTCAGCAAAGGCGGGCGCGAAAATTTCGTTCATGGCGGCCTCGGCTTTCGCGGTTTTCATCATAGCCTCGTAATCCTCGCGGGTTACGCTTTCCATCATGATCAGCCATTCGAGCGGCGCGGTCGCGCTGCGGGGCATGACGTTCCGGCCGATCACGAGTCGATTGACTCCCACCGACGTCGCATGGGCCTCGATCG
This sequence comes from Alphaproteobacteria bacterium, assembly GCA_903970575.1. Lineage (GTDB taxonomy): Bacteria > Pseudomonadota > Alphaproteobacteria > BOG-932 > Roseiterribacteraceae > BOG-932. The sequence continues at coordinate 2,343 of CAJCJC010000470.1, read as the reverse complement.
CCGCGAGAATCGACGAGCGGTCCGTTTCACTGAAACGCGGCAGAAAATTGAACAGGATAATGCGTCGGAATGCATTGCCAAAATTCTCGGAGATCTTCCGATCGAAAGGCTGGTGCAAATTCAGCGTAATGAAGCCGCGATGATTGGGCGTAAAGTCGCGCTCGACCTGTTGTCGATGAAAATCCGAGTTCCGAAATGCAAGGCTGCGCACCTCGTCGGCGAAATCCAGCATCACGATCCACTCAAAAGGCGCCGGCGCCGAACCGGGGAGTAGGTTCCGCGCGACAAGGATACTCTCGACGCCTGGAAATGAACCTTGGCTCCTAATGCTCGCGATAACCCGATCACGCTCCGGAGAAGAAATCTCGTCCTTGAAATTGAAGAGAACGAGGTGGAGATAGGTCACCGGCATCTATGCGACTCGGCATTTCCCTGCAATGAAGCGACGAATGCACTCGGCCTCCCGCGTCGGCTCGGAGGAAAGGAAGATGTCGGCATGGGGCGCGCACGCCGCAAGGGCGTGTTTGTATGCCCTGAATGGTTGCTCCGCGTCGTCGCAGAGGAGGATTGGCGCCGCCACGCGGTTTAACGCGGCGCCAGCGTCATGGGCCAGCGCGGCGTCAATGACGTGATGATAGGAACGATGTCGCAGCATGACCTGCACCGTCCAGTCATGGAGCCTGTCGGCGCTGAAATCGGCGCGAATGGCCCGCATGGCCTGCGGACCGCGCTTGTACCACGGCCAGTAGATCAGCGAGTCGCGCAGCATCAGCCAAGTGCGGTACCAGTGGCCGCCGTAAGCATCGATCGCGATATGCGGCGCGTAGTGGGCCCGCATGTCGCAAAGCTCTTCCGAGTTGGGCAACAGAACGCCGCGCAGAACGAGACCAGCGACAAGGTCCGGCGCGGTTCGGGCGAGCTCGATCGCGATCGACGAACCGAATCCGATGCCGTAGACTGTCACCCTGTCGATCCGGAGCGCCGCGCAGACCAGCCGCATAGCCTCGACATAATCGGCCATTGTGGGTTGGTGGCCGGGCAGAGGATCGGACTCGGCGCATCCCGGCAGGTCGGGCGCGTAAACCCGATGGTCCTTGCCCAGCGCCTCTATCAGAGGTTCAAGCGCAAGAGCCGAGCCGGGCGCGTCGTGCAATAGTAAAATAGCCGGACGATTCGCCTTGCCGCGGCTCCGGACGAAAATCTGGCCGTCCTCCATATCCACGAATTGCTTCTCAATCCCATGGTCGCCGCCCGATGGCGCCGGATCGGAGGGGGGCGTGGCCTTAGCGTCATAATCTTCGAGGGTGCGTTCGATCAGGGCGAACATGTCGTCCGGGTCAGCGCCAACCAGAGCTATGCTTTGATTGGCCTTAAGAGGCGGAAAACGGGGGAAATGAGCGGAGAGACCGTCCGTGACGCTGGCGGCGAATACGCAAGGACACTCGATCGAGGCGATCCTGGAGGCGCCGATCTCCCCAAATTTAAAGGCCGCCTTATAAGGTTTCTCGTAATGCCGCGCATAACGAAAATACATCAACATCCCGAAATGGAGCGATTCGGCGGACGCCTCCGGGCCCGAGAGTCGAGCATGTTCGGGCGTGCGGCTGCACCAGGGATCGAAAGCGAGCCAGTCCCGCGCGCGCGTCCAGCTATTGGTGAAATGGCCGCCCAGGAGCTGCGGCTCCAACCGGAAGAAATACCCGTCCCGCTCATGCGCCTCGAACTCCTCGCGCGTAAAGAGGGGAATGCCGTCCAGCATTAGGCCCGCGACCAGATCGGGATGACGCACGGCGAGTTCGATCGCTATGGCCGCGCCGGTATGGGTTCCAAAGACGGGGACCTTGGGAAACCCCATGAAATGCATCGCGGCGGCCAGCGCATCGGCTAAATCCGCCACAGTGATCTCGGCGAGATCGAGCGGATCGGAGCCGCAATACCCGGGATTATCGAAAGCGAAAACCGTGTGCTTCGTCGACAGCCGGTTGATATGGGCCGTGAGGGTGGCGGAATTCGCATAGATCAAAACCACCGGCGAACCCGATCCGGCCCGCAGATAACGGACCCGCCTGCCGTCGATTGCAAGATATCTCTGACGAATCAAAGGGGGCGTACTCATCGGATGCTCAGGTGTCGGAACAAAAAAATGGCGTTCCCCACCGGGAACGCCATTATTCTTAGGGAACATGCAACCCTTAAGACGTCGCTCCGCCTTCGTAGACGATCTGCACGCGGCGGTTTTGCGGCTCGCGCACGCCATCGGCGGTCGGGACCAGCAGGTCCTTCTTGCCCTTGGCGACGATCTCGATCTCCGACGACGGGATGCCCTTCTTTTCGAGTTCGGCC
>CAJCJC010000469.1 GCA_903970575.1 Alphaproteobacteria bacterium | reverse complement strand
TAAGGGCATCGGGCTTGCAATGAGTGTCGCCGCGTACTCGTTCATTCACTCGTCTCCTCTCGGATTGAACGTTTTCTCGACCCTTCAGCAATCCGCGCATCTCGAACTTAGTTCGCGATTGCGTCACGAGAAACCATAATTGACATTTCACTTCCTCGTCGCAGCCGAACGAAACGAGGGTGTCAAGGAGCCATCTGCTTCGGCAGCTCGACGAGCTCGGTAATGCCGCGCGCCTTCAGGTAAGCCTCATCTTTGGCGCGGCTATCGAGAACGATTGCCGGCACGACGCCTCGTTCGATAAGCTTCATGTAAGGACCGGCGAAGCGCCAGTCGGGCGGCCACTGCTCCTTCGACAAGCCATACTCAGGGATGACCAGGGCAGTGCTGCGCGCGGCCACAGGCTGGGGACTGCGGCGCAGCTCCGCTGCCAGCTCGGCGAACTTCTTCCCTAGCGGCTTGGGCTTGTTCTGTTGGTCGATCAGGCCGAGACCGTACTGTTCCGGCGGGATCGCGGCAGCGGCGAGGATGGCCTGGCCGGCATGGCGGCGTCCCGCTCTCTCGGCGCGGCGCGCCTGATCCGCCCCTTGCTCGGTTGGCGCAAGGCGGATTTGATAGCGACATGCGCGGCATTGGCCCAGGATTTCCTGGATGACCCATCGAATAAATCACCCCGCTTCGCCCGCGCGGCGCTGCGCGCGCGTTTGGCCGCCGATCCGGACTTGCGTGGGGAGGTCGATGCCCTAGCGGCCGAACTGGCTCAACCGCGGGCGGAGCGGCTGCGCGCGCTCTGGAACCCGCTCGCGGCGTGCGTCGAGATCCGTCCGGACGGCGCCGCCTGCCTGGATCAGGCCGCGCTCGCGAATCTCTCGGTGGAGGACCGTCGAGCGGTCGTCGCGGCGACGCTTCTCACCGTCGGCGGCAATGCGTTCGCACCCAAGGGGGAGAGCGTATCCAGGCTTGCGGACGCCATGACCGGTCAGGGCTTCCGCGGCGGAAGCCTGGCGGGCTGCGCCATCCGCCCCTGGCGCGCGAGCCTGCTGATTTGCCGGGAACCCCGCGCCATGGCGACGCCGGTCACCCTTATCTCCGGCGAATGGACCCTGTGGGATGGGCGTTTTCTGGCGCGCGGCGTGTGTTGCGACGCCGGCGTCACCGTGGGCGCCCTGGGCGTGGCAGGCTTCGCGACATTGAGGAATCGGCATAAATTCGATGCGCCCGCCATCCTCGGCGCCGGCCTCCCGGCCATCCGCGTGGACGGCGCGCTTGTCGCCGCCCCCCATCTGGAATGGGCGGAGGATGGCGCCCCCAGCATTGAAATGCGGTTTACGCCGCGCTGGCCCTTATCTTCCGAAAGGTTTACCGTTGTTTAACGCGGATAGGGCATTATCTTTCATAGTGGTGCGTAGGGTGGCGGTGCGTCCCTGATCCTGAGTTGGGACAGGCAACCGTCTAGGCTCGGTTTATAAAGGCTGTCATCGTGAACTATGTCGGCAAGAACATTATCCTTCTGGTGATTATCGCGGTTTTGCTGTTCGTTCTGTTCAATTTGTTTCAGAATCAAAGCAGTCGCGGCCAGAATTCGGAAATTTCCTATAGCGAACTCCTGGCCGACGCATCGTCAGGGTCCGTGAAGGACGTAACGATCAAGGGCGATCAGGTGTTCGGAAAACTGGGCGACGGGCGGCAGTTCATGGCCTACGCGCCGCAGCGCTCCGATGTCGCCAGCAAGCTCATCGATAAGAACGTCGCGGTGAAAGTGGCGCCGGACGATTCCAACAGCCCATCGATCATCGGCATTCTGCTGAACTGGTTCCCGCTTCTCCTGCTCGCGGGCGTCTATATCTTCTTCCTGCGCCAGATGCAGTCGGGCGGCGGCAAGGCGATGGGCTTTGGCAAGTCCCGCGCCCGCCTTTTGACCGAGAAATCCGGCCGCGTGACGTTCGAGGACGTCGCCGGCATCGACGAGGCCAAGCAGGAGCTTGAGGAAGTCGTCGAGTTCCTGAAGGACCCGCAGAAATTCCAGCGCCTGGGCGGCAAGATACCCAAAGGCGTCCTGCTCGTCGGCCCGCCCGGCACCGGCAAGACCTTGATCGCCCGCGCCGTGGCGGGTGAGGCCAATGTGCCCTTTTTCACCATTTCCGGTTCGGACTTCGTCGAGATGTTCGTCGGCGTCGGCGCGTCTCGCGTGCGCGACATGTTCGAGCAGGGCAAGAAGCATGCCCCCTGCATCATCTTCATCGATGAAATCGACGCGGTCGGCCGGCATCGCGGCGCCGGCCTCGGCAACGGCAATGACGAGCGCGAGCAGACCCTGAACCAGCTTCTGGTCGAGATGGACGGATTCGAGGCCAATGACGGCGTTATCCTGATCGCGGCCACTAATCGGCCGGACGTTCTGGACCCCGCCTTGCTGCGACCGGGCCGCTTCGATCGCCAAGTCGTCGTGCCGAACCCCGACATTCTGGGGCGCGAAAAAATCCTCAAGGTCCATATGCGCAAGGTGCCGATCGGCGGCGATGTCGATCCGCGGGTAATCGCGCGGGGAACCCCCGGTTTCTCCGGCGCCGATCTCGCCAACCTCGTCAACGAGGCGGCCTTGCTGGCCGCGCGCGCCGGTCGACGCGTCGTCGGCATGACGGAGTTCGAGGCCGCCAAGGACAAGGTGATGATGGGCGCGGAACGCCGCTCCCTCGTCATGACCGAGAAGGAAAAAGAGCTGACAGCCTATCATGAGGCCGGCCACGCCCTGGTGGGCCTGAACGTCCCCGATCACGACCCGCTGCACAAGGTCACGATCATTCCGCGCGGCCGGGCGTTGGGCCTGACGATGAGCCTGCCGGAACGCGATCGCTTCGGCTATTCCAAGCGGGAGATGGAATCGCGACTGGCCTCGATGTTCGGCGGGCGGCTGGCCGAGGACATCATCTTCGGGCCGGAGAACGTCACCACCGGCGCGTCGAGCGACATTCAACAGGCGACCGCGATGGCGCGGCGCATGGTGACCGAGTTCGGGATGAGCGAAAAGCTTGGCCGCGTGCGCTATGGCGACAACGAGCAGGAGCTGTTCCTGGGCCATTCGGTGACCCAGACACGCGGCGTGTCGGAGGCGACGGCCCAGTTGATCGACAGCGAAGTGCGCCGCCTGATCGAGGAATCCGAGACCAAGGCGCGCAATATCCTGGTCGAGCATATCGACGAATTGCATCGTCTGGCCCAGGCCCTGTTGGAATACGAGACACTGTCGGGCGACGAGGTCCGCGCCTTGCTGCGCGGCGAGGAGATCGTGCGAAAGGAACCGAACGACACGCCCGCCGCGCCCCCCTCCATCCCAAGCCGGCCGACCGCCGCACGGCGGCCCTCTGTTCCGACGGCCGGCCGTCCCGCCACCCTGGAGCCAGAGCCGCAGGCGTGATCGCGGCGAACCTCTCGATCGGTCACGCCGTCCTGACGGGCGTCAGCGCCGAAGGCGCGCCGAATGGCGCGTAGGCTGTTCGGCACCGACGGCATTCGCGGACGCACCAATCTCGAACCG
>CAJCJC010000468.1 GCA_903970575.1 Alphaproteobacteria bacterium | reverse complement strand
GTGAAGATGCCGCCGGTCGCCTGCGGGCCGCATTCGATGATGTGGCCTGCCATGGTGCCCGCCGCGAGGCGGTCGAAATCATCAGGCGTCCAGCCGAATTCATGAATCAGGGGGCCGAGCGCCAGCGCGCTGTCGGCGGCGCGGCCGGTCACCACGATATCCGCGCCTTCTGCCAAGGCGGCGGCGATGGGAAAGGCGCCGATATAGGCGTTGGCCGTCACGATTTTGGGCGGCAGGCTTTCGCCGGTTTGGAGTTCCGCCACGCCCTCCGCGCGCAGTTCCTCGATCAGTGGCATGACATCGTCGCCGACGATCGCGGCGACGCGCAGCGTCATGCCCTGGGCCTCCAGCTCCCGGGCCACCGCGTCCCGGCAGGCGAGCGGATTGACCCCGCCGGCGTTGCAGACGATCTTGATCCCGCGCGCCGCGATGTCCTTGGCGTGGGGGGCGATGACCTGCGTCACGAAATCGGCTGGGTAGCCCAGCGCCGGGTCCTTGGCCCTGGCGCGGGCCAGAAGGGACATCGTGATCTCGGCCAAATAATCCATCACCAGATAGTCGACCTGGCCGGAATGGATCAGCTGCCGCGCGCCTTCGGGCGTATCGCCCCAAAAGCCCGACGCGCCGCCCAGGCGGACGATTTTATCGCTCATCGCGGTTCCTCAACGCCCTTTCCAGACCGGCGCGCGCTTTTCGGCGAAGGCGGTCGGTCCCTCCTGGGCGTCCTCGCTCAGATAGACTGTATCGAACGCGGCGCGGGCCGCCTCCAGGGCCGCGGCCCGGCCCATGTCGGTCGCAAACTGCACGGCGCGGCGGCTGGCCTTGACCGTGAGCGGGGCGTTTCCGGCGATGCGGCTGGCGAGGGCGAGCGCCGCATCCATGAGGTCGGCCAGCGGGACGACCCGATTGATATAGCCAAGCTCATAAAGGCGCTGGGCCGGGACGGGATCGCCAGTCAACAGGATTTCCATCATCACGCGCTGCGGCAGCATATGGATCAGCGGCGTGGCCCAGGGCGCGCCCCGGCCGACCTTGACCTCGGTGATCGAGAAGGTCGCGTGATCGGCGGCGACGCACAGATCGCACATTTGCGCGATCAGGAAGCCGCCGGCATAGGCGACGCCGTTGATCGCGGCGATGGTGGGCTTCGACACATGGATGTTATCGCCGATCACCGGCAGGAAGTCGCGCGGAGGAACGCGCATCGCGCTCGCGCTCATTTCCTTCAAATCGCCGCCGGCGCAGAACGCCTTATCGCCCGCGCCGGTCAGGATCGCGACCTTGGCCGCGTCATCCTTCTCGAACCGGTCCCACGCGTCCCAAAGCCCCTGGCGCACGGCGACGCCCAGCGCGTTGCGGCGGTCCGGCTGATTGATGGTGATGACCGCGACCTGCCCTTTCGTTTCGTATAAGACGGCTTCGGTCATTGTCGCTTTTCCCATGCTACGCGAGCCGGCGAGTTCCGCTCAATCGGTCATAATGACTGAACCCTATGTTCAGTTTGCCAGCCAGTGTCAACCGGCGGGAAATTGTTGAGTGCAACTCAGAATTAAATCGATGAGCACGGCGCCTTGCTCGTGCCTGCGGCTGGGGGTACACTCAGTTGATGGACTTTGAATGGTTCGAGGATAAAAGACTTTGGACCTTAAGTGATCGCGGTCTTGATTTTCGCGACAGCCACCATTTGTTTGATGGCCGCCCGATTTACACGATCCCCTCTCCCCGTTTGGGCGAGGATCGATTTATTAGCGTCGGGCTTTTGAATGAGCGTCTTATCGCCGTGGTCTGGATGGAGCGGGACCGGGCGCGGCGGATCATATCAATGAGGAGAGCGAGGCATGCCGAGGAAAGAGTCTATCGTTCGCTTTTCGGCTGACGAATTGACGGTGGCCGAAACCAGGACCGATTGGTCGAAGGTGGATGCTATCTCCCAAGACAGCGTTGAACGGAGCGCCGATGACGAGGAAGGTCCCTTACCCGAAGGCTGGGAGAAGACCGTCATCCTGGGCTTGCCGTCCCGCAAGGACGCGATAAAGCTGCGGATCGACCATGATGTGCTCGAATGGTTTCGGGGTACGGGTAAAGGCTATCAGACCCGCATGAATAATGTGCTACGCGCTTTCGTGCAGTCGCGGCAATCGTAGGGAAGGCAGTCGCGATGATTGTCGGTACATGGGCGTTTATCGACCGCTGACGCCCAGCGCGTTTTCGATCATGTCGACTTCGCGGCTCCACGCGGGGGTTTCCGGTGCGATCAACTCGGCATGGCCGCTATCCGGAATGATCGTCGCCGTGGGGGAATCGCCCAGCGCGGTCACCTCTTTCACATAGGACGCCGCGACCCCGGGCGGCACGATCGGGTCCAGATCGCCGCTGACCAGGATTTGGCGGTTACCGAACGGCGCCAGGGAGGCCGGAGATGTGTCGGCATAAACGTCGGGACGCGCCGCGTCCGCCGTCCCGGTCAGTTTTTCCACCCGCGCCGCGCCGCAGCCGGACCCGATCGCCCCGTCATGCGCCAGGCGCAAATCCGGCAGACCGCCCAGGCTGATCGCGGCCCGCA
>CAJCJC010000467.1 GCA_903970575.1 Alphaproteobacteria bacterium | reverse complement strand
CGCGCAGCGCTTCCAGGCGGCGCCGCGCGTCGGCCGAATCCGGCAACGCGGCCATGGCTGTCATCACAGTGTCGAGAGAGGACGCCACGCCGGCCCGGTCCGCCTCGGCCGTGGCCAAAGAGCCGGCGAGCGCCTGCCGGGTCGCCGACCGGGCCTCCGCGTCGCGGCGGCGCTGGGCGAAATCGCCACGCGCCCGTTCCAAGGCGGACGTCGCGCTCATCACCTCGGTCCGCGCCTGCTTTTCAGCCGCCGCGGCCCCAGCCAGCGCCCGCTCCGCGACGGAAAGCGCATCGGCAGCCGCCTTGGCCGCCTCGTTCGCGACGCCGAGCTCGCGCTCAACCTTTTCCAGCCGGTTGCGTTGTTCCAGCCGGATAGCGGCGGCCGACGCGGCGCCCGGGCGACGGACCAGGCCGTCCCATCGCCAAAGCGCGCCCGCGCGGGTGACAAGGACCTGCCCGGGGAGGAGGCTCGGCGCGAGCCTGGAACCAACCGCGTCATCTTGAACGATCCCCACATGCGCCAACGCCCACGATAGCGCCGCCGGCGCGCGGATATGGGGAGAGAGCGGCGCCGCCTCGGCGGGCAAATCCGACGCACGCCCGTCACGCCCCTCCAGCCAGTGGGCCGGCGCGGCAGCATCCAGCGCGGCCTCGAGCCCATCGGACAAAGCGACAGCAAGCGCCGTTTCGTATCCCGGGGCCACCCGCATCGCGTCGAGCACTGGCGGAAAATTGCCCGCGCCCTTGCTCGTCAACAGCCCGGCCAGGGCCCGCTGTTCGGCCGAGAGACGGGTCGCCTCACCCGACGCCTGCCGCTCGCGCGCCCGCGCCGCGGTCAGCGCCGTTTCGGCGTCAAAGCGGGATTTCTCGGCGGTCGTCAGCACTTCGCGCGCCGCGGCGGCGGATTGCTCCGCCGCCGCGAGCGCCGCCTGGGCGCGGGCGATCGCGTCGATATCGGCCTGATCCGCAGGCAAGGACTCGAGCCGGCGCTTCTCCTCGACGATTCGCCGGTCGAGCGTGATAAGGCGCTGTTCAAGGTCGCGACGTTGCCGGGCAAGCGCGACCGCCTCCGCCTCCGCCGTCGCCACCGTTTCGGTCAGTTTAGCCAAGGCGGCGTCGGTTTCCGCAATCGCGGCGCGCATGTCTTCCCGATTGCCATGGGCCGCCGCGACACGCTCAGGATGCCCCTTTCCCTGGGAGGTCAGCGTTTCCGCCTCGAGCGCCAGCCGGGTTTCGACGCTCAACGCCTCCGCCTGCTGACGGTCCTCATGGCCGCGATCGTTGGCGAGCTGTCGCGCCTGACGTTCGGCCTCGGCCGTCGACGCCGCGAGCTGCCGTTCCTCGGCCACTAGGATATCGCGGCGAGCCATCGCCGCCGACAGCGCCTGGGCCCGCGCCGCCTCTTCCTTGCGCAAGGGCGGTAAGGCGGCTGCGCATTCGGTGTTCCGCGTGGTCGCGCGCGCAGCGTCCAGCATCGCTTGGCGCACCACGCCATCCGCCAGGGCGAAGGCGTTCCGCGCGTCGTTCACCCGGCGCAGCAAGGTTTGCCAGCGCAGCGCCAGCATGACGGCGTCCGCCCGGCGGATCTCCTCGCTCAGTTCGCGATAGCGGATCGCCTGCCGCGCCTGCTTCTTAAGGCCGCCAAGCTGGGTCTGCATCGCGCCCAGCACATCGTCCAGCCGCTCAAGATTGGCCTCGGCCGCCCGCAGCTTGAGTTCGGCTTCATGGCGTCTTGCATGAAGACCGGCGATTCCGGCGGCGTCCTCAAGCACCTGCCGACGTTCGGTCGGCTTGGCGTTGATCAGGGCCGACACGCGCCCCTGGCTGACAAGCGCCGGCGAATGCGCGCCGCTGGCCGCGTCGGCGAACAGGGTCTGGACGTCACGCGCCCGGGCTGGCCGGCCGCTGACGCGGTAATCGGACCCCTGGCCGCGTTCGATCCGGCGCGCGATCTCGATCTCGCCGCTCCCCGCCAACCGGACGATGCCGGGCGGCAGGGCGCCGTCATCCTCTACCACGAGGGCGACCTCGGCGATATTGCGGGCCGGCCGCGAGGCGGTGCCGCCGAAGATCACGTCGTCCATATCGCCGCCGCGCATGCGCCGCGCCGAGGTTTCACCCATCACCCAGCGCAGGGCCTCCACCAGGTTGGACTTGCCGCAGCCATTCGGACCGACAATACCGGTCATGCCCGTGGCGATTTCGAGATCGACCGGATCTACGAAAGACTTGAATCCCGCGAGGCGGAGACGCGTAAACTGCAACGGACAAGGACCTGATTGGCTGACGTGATCGCGAAGGGTCGGCTATTTCTTCAACAAGGAATCGATCTTTTGCTGAAACGCATCGTAGGGTCCAGCCTGCTCGAGCCGGCTGCCGGGGATTTGATTGAAGATGAAGGTCGGCGTGGCGTTGATGTTCAGCGATTTTTCCGCGTCCACACGCTCTTTCAGGATCGCGTCCTCCAATCCCCGATCGTTCAGGCAAGCATTGATCTGGTCGTCGGTCAACCCGGCGAATTTCGCCTGCTGCTTCAAGGCGTCAACCGCCGCGCCCATGGTCTGGAGCAGCCAGCCCTGCTGCACGTGAAACAGCGTGTCGACAAACGGGAAGAACCGGTCGGGCGGGAGGCATCGCGCCAGTTGCGTCGCCCTCAGCGCCAATTCGTGCAGAGGGAAATCGTGCAGAACTAAATATACCTTACCCTTATCGATATAGTCGGCCTTGATCTTCGGCAGGGTGTTGATATCGAAATCGGCGCAATGCGAACAATCGAGAGAGTAGTATTCGTCCATCCGAACGGTCGCCTTCGGGTTGCCAAGGGCGTGCTCGGCCATGCGCGGATCGGCCTGTGACTGAGCAAGGGCGGATGGCGCGGCGACAAAAACCACGATTGCGAGAAGCGCGCCGAAAAATAGAGATTCTAAAAATTTTCGCGTCATGACAATCCCTGCCCCCAATACCGGACTCGTTTTCAGGAGAGCGGACGATACCGATGGGGGCACGCATAACGCAAGGCGATCAAAACATCGGGGAATTATCGTCGTCGGCCTCGCCTTGCGGACAAGGCCTATCGCGATTGAGTTTAGCGCTGCAAAAGCAACGCGTGCGCTGTGCTCGACACGGCGATGATGCCGTTTTCCCGCACCGCTTCGCCTTCGAGGGTGATGATATCGCCGCGAAGCGAAAGCTTCGGCATGCTCTCTGTTATCGTCCAGCGTATCGTCACCAGATCGTTGGCGCGAATGGGCGCCTGAAAGCGGAAGGAGAAATCGAGCCCGACATTCGTGCCTTTATCAGCGAAATAGTCGGATACCATTCCCATCATCAAAGCCGTGACATGACTTCCGGAGGCGATAAGGCCGCCAAAGCGGGAAGTAGCCGCGAACTCCGCATCATGATGGAGGGGGTTCATATCGCCAGACGCTTTTGCGAACGTCGCGATGCCGGCTGGGTCGAAGAGGATTTCCTTCGAAAATTTCTCGCCGGTCTTCATTGAATCTCGGATGTCGTTGAGCGCCGCGCCTCTAAAGGCGGTTACGGTCGAGTGCGCGTTCAGTCCACTAGTCATCGCTATCATCCATTCATTTCACAAAGAGGGCAATTCATGCCCTGATTGCTATTAGACACCCGCCTTCTTCAATTTTAGAGACGCGAACCAAGGCATGAAGCGCGTCTCGTCAACTAACCGCTCGAAGCACACTCTCGTATTTAGGACTTTATCGTGTTTCCGCATCTAGTTTAGCAACGATGCGTAAAATATTTGTTATCGTTTCAACTAAATTCGACACATCTGCGAGTCAATACGGCGGTTTGAGCAACTAAGATCATCGAAATGCGGCAAT
>CAJCJC010000466.1 GCA_903970575.1 Alphaproteobacteria bacterium | reverse complement strand
ATCTCCACCTTGCCGGTTTCCAACTCCTTGACCGGATGATTTGCGCCGCGATGGCCATGATGCATCTTCTCGGTGCGCCCGCCGACCGCGAGCGACAGCAATTGATGGCCGAGGCAGATGCCGAAGATCGGGATTCCCGTCTCGATTAAGGTTTGGATGACCGGAACGGCGTAGACGCCGGTCGCCGCCGGGTCGCCCGGGCCGTTCGACAGGAAGACGCCATCCGGCGCATGCCGCAAAATGTCCTCGGCCGTCGCGTCCGCGGGCACGATCGTAACGGCGCATCCGGCGGAGGCGAGCGCGCGCAGGATATTGCGCTTGGCTCCATAATCCACGGCGACCACATGGTGGCTGGGCGCGGTCTGCCCGCCATAACCGCCATCGATGTTCCATAAAGTCTGGTCCCAGGTATCGGTCTGGCGACGGGTGACCTGAATGGCGAGGTCCATGCCATCGAGGCCGGGCCAAGCGTCCGCGTCCGCGCGTAGTTTGGCGATGTCGAGCCCGCCATCCGAAGCGTGCGCGATCACGCCGTTGGCCGCGCCGCAATCGCGCAGCCTGCGGGTCAGCCGCCTTGTATCCACGCCGGCGATTCCGACCAGACCATTACTTTTCAGCCAGTCATCGAACGAGCGGGTCGCGCGCCAATTTGACGGTTCGGTGATGTCGCTCGCAAGCACCACGCCGCGCGCCACGGGCGTGGTCGATTCTGAATCCTCGATATTGGCGCCGACATTGCCAATATGCGGGAACGTAAATGTAATGATCTGCCCGGCATAGGACGGGTCGGTGATCACTTCCTGATAGCCGGTCATCGCGGTGTTAAAGCAAATCTCTCCCACCGCCGCGCCGGCCGCGCCGACGCCATGTCCCCAGAATACCGTTCCATCCGCAAGAACGAGCGCGGCTGTAGCGCCTGGCGGCGGATCGATCGCGTCGCTCATCGTTGGAACTCTGGTTACGGGGGTTAATGATCGCTAGAAATAAAGAAGGGTTCGGCTTGCCGTCAAGCCGCGCAACCCTGTATTATGATCGACAATCTATTTCCAATGGAATGATCGATGCTTCGTGAGCAGCTCACCGCAGCCGTGAAAACCGCGATGCTCGCCCGTGAGCCGGAAACCGTATCGACGTTGCGGATGGTTCTGGCGGGCATCAAGGACAAGGACATCGCGGCCCGCCCATCCGGCAACGCCAGTGGGATTGGCGACCCTGAAATCCTGTCGTTGCTGCAATCGATGGTGAAGCAGCGCCGGGAATCGGTCGCGCTTTATAGTCAGGGCAATCGCGCCGATCTGGTCGCGAAGGAAGAGGGCGAGATCGCGGTGATCGAGCGCTTCCTTCCCGCGCCGATGGATGCCGTCGCGACGGACGCCGCCATCGCCGCCGCCATTGCCGAGACCGGCGCCGCCGCGATCAAGGATATGGGTAAGGTCATGGCTGTGTTGAAAGCGAAATATTCCGGGCGGATGGATTTCGGCGCGGTTGGCCCGATGGTGAAAGCTAAGTTGGGGGGATGACGCCGAATTGACCATCCCGACAGCCTTCCTAGACGAAATCCGAGCCCGCGTTCCGCTTTCCGACATTGTCGGCCGCCGGCTGCGGCTGCAGCGCGCGGGTCGCGAGTGGAAGGCGCCCTGCCCATTTCACCAGGAAAAGACGCCTTCTTTTTATATCAACGACCAGAAATCGTTTTTTCACTGCTTCGGTTGTGGCGCGCATGGCGACGCCGTCGGCTTTCTGATGCGGCATGACGGTATGGCCTTTCCGGAAGCGGTCGAGCAGCTCGCCGGATTGGCGGGTCTCGAAATGCCGAGGCCCGAGCCGGAGGAACAGAAGAAATATGATCGCCTCAAGCTGTTGGCGGATGCGCTCGAGTCGGCCACCAAATGGTTTGAAATGCAGCTTCACGCGCCGTCGGGCCGCGGCGCGCTAGCGTATTTGAAGGGGCGCGGGCTTGATAATCGGACGATCTCCGAGTTCCGGCTCGGTTACGCGCCTCCGGCGGGCGACGCGATACGCGCGGCGCTGACGGTACAGGGGCATGAAGAGACGATCCTGGAGGAGGTCGGCCTGATTCGCCGCCCTGACGACGGGCGCGCGCCTTATGGATTCTTTCGCAATCGCGTGATTTTCCCGGTCTCCGACAAGCGTGGCCGAGTCATCGCTTTCGGCGGACGCATCCTGGAAGGCGATGGGCCAAAATACGTCAACTCGCCCGAACATGCGCTCTTTCATAAGGGATCGGTGCTGTATGGCATGGCGCGGGCGCGCGCTGCGATCGGCAAGGGCGAGCGGCCGATCGTGGTCGAAGGCTACATGGATGTGATCTCGTTCCAGGCCGCCGGGCTTGGCGGCGCGGTGGCGCCGCTGGGCACCGCGCTTGGCGAGGCGCAGCTTGTCGAGCTTTGGAAAGCGCAGGACGAAAAGGCGCAGCGCGAATCGCCGCCGATCCTTTGCTTCGACGGCGATAATGCCGGCCGCCGCGCCGCCGCGCGCGCGATCGAACGCATATTGCCGTTACTTGGCCCTTCGCGATCCGTGTCCGTGGCCTTTCTGCCGCAGGGTGAAGACCCTGACAGTTTGGTGCGTACGGGCGGAGCCGCGGCGGCGCGCCGGGCTCTTGAGGGAGCCTCCCCGCTGATAGACGCGGTTTGGCAATTTTCGACGGAGGGGCGGCCGCTCGCGACCCCGGAACAGCGGGCGGGGCTGTGGGCGGAACTCGATGCGCAAATTCGTATGATCGCCGACAGCCAGGTGCAATCGCTGTACCGGGTCGATCTCCGGCGGCGGTTCGACGCCCTCTTTCTAGATCGGCGGCCATTTGTTTCTCGAGGCCGCGGGGCGCCGTTCGCCGCGCCGGGGCCAAGGCCTCGGCAGGTCCGTCCCGCGTCCGTCATGGAGGCGCGGATTATTCTCGCGCTGATGATCAACCATCCATTCCTGTTCGACGAACTCAGCGAAAGCTTCGCTGAAATCACGTTGCCGGAGATGTGGGAACCATTGCGATGCGCCGTTTTCGAGGCTTTGACGGCGGAGCCACTTGACGCTGAGGCGCTCGGTCTCCACTTACGGTCCGAAGGGTTTGGGCCAATATTGGACGATATATTGGGCCCTGCTACCACCCAGAACGCCAGATTTGTGAAGCCGGAAACGACAGGCGAGGAAGTCCGCGCCTATTGGTTGGATATCTGGGAGAGGATGGATCGGCGCAGGCTCGACCAGGAACTGGCGATTGCGCGGTCCGATCCAAACCGATTCGAAGATCAGGCGATGGAGCGGATCAGCAAGTTGGGCGAGCGGGTTTATTACGGGGCGGCAAAGGGGACCGACGAGCGGACACGGATTTTCGTCGATCACGAATCCATGGTCGCCCATGTGATCGCCGAAGCGCTCAAAGCGCCGGTTAAGAACCGTCCCAACGATGAAGTCTTGTCGCGGGATGGTGAGCTCTAAGGCTTCTAGCCGGGGTTGAGCGCGCGTTTCGCGTTGGAGGCTTTGGCGTTGAGCGGGTTGAAATATGCAGCCGAGTCGCTATCAAGCGCTAGGTGGTCGTGGGATCGATGATTTCGAAGGGCAGCGTACGCATGGCCAGCAAGGCAACCAATACAGCCGAAACAACCGAAGGTCGTGAGGACGCGGTCGAAAGCCCGCTCGCCGATGGCTTGGCGGCGGCCGTCAAGAAGATGATCGCGCGCGGCAAGGAGCGTGGCTACGTCACCTATGACGAGCTCAACGCCGCCATGCCGATGGAGGAATATACCTCCGATCAGATCGAAGACATCACGGCCCAGCTTTCCGAGCAGGGCGTCAATCTGGTTGAGTCCGAGGAGGGCGAGGAGCCCGCGGAACGCCCGGCGGCCGACGACGAAAGCGCCGACGCGCGCGGCAATATTGATGATGACGACATTGGCCGCACCGATGATCCCGTGCGGATGTATCTGCGCGAAATGGGCTCGGTCGAGCTATTGTCGCGCGAGGGCGAAATCGCGATCGCCAAGCGGATCGAGGCCGGCCGCGAGCAGATGATCGGCGGCATTTGCGAAAGCCCGCTGACCATCAAGGCGCTGGTCGATTGGCACACCAAGATCGAGCGCGGTGAGATATTGCTGCGCGAAATCATCGATTTGGACGCCACCTATGGCGGTGGGCCGGACGCGGCCGTCGCGGAGGGCGCCGGCGAGGATGGCGGCGAGGTCGAAGCGGAAATCGATGGCGACGAGGCCGAACCCGCGATCCGCGCGGCGATCGAGGATGATGAAGGCGACGAGGCGGCCATCTCGCTGTCCGCCATGGAATCCGCGCTGAAGCCGCAAGTCCTCGAGATTTTCGCCGGCATTACCGCCACGCATGAGAATCTTTCCAAGAGCCAGGAGCGGCGAATTCAGGCGCACGCCAATGGCGAACAATTATCGCCGGAGGAGGAGCAGCTCTACGGCTCGCTTCGGGCCGATTTGATTGCGCTCGTGGAGAAGGTGCGGCTCAATCCCGCCCGCATCGAACAATTGGTGGAGCAGCTTTACGCGCTCAATCGCCGGCTGATCGGTTTGGAAGGCCGCCTCATGCGGCTGGCCGGCGATTACGGGGTAAAGCGCGAGCTGTTTTTAAAGCATTATTATGGCCACGAGCAGGATCCCGCCTGGCTCGATACGCTGGTTCAGACCGGTGGCGGCTGGGTACGGCTCGCGAATGCCCGCGGCCCCGAGGTGGCGGAAATTCGCCGCA
>CAJCJC010000465.1 GCA_903970575.1 Alphaproteobacteria bacterium | reverse complement strand
GGACCTAAAATTGGTCATTCGTCCCCCGGGTTTAATGCAGAAAGGCGTCCTCGAACTCATGGGGGATAGCGCGCGGTTCGGCATGCCGCGGTTGCGCAGCCTGATATCCGCTTATTGCGCACTGCTTGAGGAAGTCATCGCTAACCCCATGGCCGCCCCCGCCGACATAGTCATGGCCGAGCGCTACGATCGGGCCGCTTCGTCGCCGATCGTCCCATGCCGCGTTGCGTCGGCCTTGGATGAACCTCAGGTCGACATGGCTACGCTTTTCGCGACGATCGCGAGCCGACACGCCGGCGCCACGGCTGTCGCTTGGCGAAACGGCGAGATGACATTCGGGGAATTGCGCGACTCCGCGAACGATTTGCAACGTTTGTTACGCATTCGAGGCGCCGAACACGGCGATATTATCGGGTTTCGGCTGAGGCCCGACGCGAATTCCATCGACCGCGCCCTGTTCCTCGTCACCCAGATCGCGGCGTTTCAATTGGGCTGCGTTTTGTTGCCCCTCGGGCAGCAGGCCCCACCCGCTCAGGCGCGGGAACAGATCGAAGCGCTCGGAGCGCGATTCCTGATTGCCTTCTCGGCGGATATGGACTGCGCGCCGGCCGGGGCTTCCGATAGCGCCAAGGACGATCCGGCGCCCGGGTTTCCAGGCGCGAGATTGCGATGTCTGAATATCCGGCGAAGGCCGAAGAACGACGCCCCCGATGGCGATACTGCGTTGCTTTTTACATCCAGCGGCACCACGGGCAGGCCAAAAACAATCCGCGTCAGCCAAGACATGATCCTATCTCTCTTGCGCGGTCTCGACCGGGCGGCCGTTTTTCTCCCCGTTCCCGGACTGATGGGCGCCAATATAGGGTTTGACACCATCCTCACGGATATATGGTTACCCTGGATATATGGCCGTCATCTCGTCATTCTGGATACCGAACGACGGACCCCTAGCGCGCTGGCGACGGCGCGCGCGCTTGGCGCGAGGACGTGCAGCCTTTCACCGACCCGGGCCACGGCGGCGCTCAACGACGATGTCTCGTGCTTTACCGGGTTCGACCTTTTGGTTCTCACGGGCGAAGCTCTTCCAGCCCAGCTCATCCGCCGATTGCGTGAGGCGGCGCCCGATCTCGCTCTCGTAAACGCCTACGGCCCTACTGAAACAGCCGTGTGGGCGACGTTATGCACGGTGGACGAGGCGCGTGAATCGCATGTCTCCATTGGCCGGGCGGTACCAGGTTACCGCGTCCTGATCGCGGGGCCCGATCTAAAGCCGGCGCCGGCCCATTGGCCCGGCGAAATTCTAATCGCCAGCGCCGCGCCGGCATTAGGATATAGGGATGCCGAACTTACAAAAGCTCGCTTCATCGAACTGCCCGGTGAGGAGTCCGGCCCGTTTTTTCGCACCGGCGATTTTGGCTGGATCGATGAAATGGGGCGGGTTCAATTTATCGGCCGTCGGGACCGCCAGATCAAACTGAATGGCGTACGCATCGAGGTCGATGGAATCGAGCATCGCATAGCCGAGGTCGAAGGCGTCGCCGATGTCGGCGTACTTATTGAGACGCACGAGGCGCGCGTCATGCAAATCGTGGCGATGATCCAGCAAAACGCGGGCGGCGATCCGGCCAAACTGACGGCTCGAATCATGGAACATTGCCAAATATGGCTGCCCCGGGCGGCGATTCCCTCGCGACTCGTATTCGTCGATTCGATGCCGATGGGCGCCTCCGGCAAGAAAGCCTATGCCGAATTGACCAGGGTGCTCGCCGATGCACGGCGCCAACCGGCCGCATCGAATTTAACTTTACGCACGTTGCCGGCCGCAGGCTCGATCGAAGGTGAAATCGCATCGATGTGGCATGCGTTGCTGGAAGGCGCGATCGATCCCACTGTCTATATCAGTCTGGAAGACGATGTCTTCGCGCTCGGGGCAACGTCGCTTGACGCCCTTCGCATGGGGGAGCGTCTCGAACGTCGCTTCGGAATACGGTTTCCGGACCACCAGATATTTGTGCGTCGAACGATCGAGGAGCAGGCGGCGCTGGTGCGGTCCATGGTGTCACGGCCCGCAATCCAGGCCGGGAAGCCACGGCCTGGAGCCGTGGAGATCCACCTTATCCGGACGGCGTCTGGAGCTTCGCGCGGCGTCGTCATCGGCATGCCGGGAATGTCCGGCGAGTCCGCCTATTTGGGGGCCTTCGCCGCGGAAGCTCTGCTGGACTATGAATTCTGGACCTGCACGGCTGATTTCGGCGGCCGATTGATGAAGCAGGACGGCATGTGGATAGAGTTCCTGGAAGCCGTCGCCGCACGGCTTATCAGGGAAGACGTTCGACCGCGAGCCTTGATCGGCTTTTCCTGGGGCGGTTATCTGGCATGGGTCCTTGACAGGCTGCTCGTGGCGGGCGGGCTTCCGGCGACGCCCATAATCAATCTCGACGGCGATCCGCTGCATATCCCATGGCGAGAATTTCAAAAACCGATTGAGTCGTTACGCGCTAAAACCGCCAAGGCATCGCCATCGCGCATGTTGCTGTTACA
>CAJCJC010000464.1 GCA_903970575.1 Alphaproteobacteria bacterium | reverse complement strand
CGTTCGGCCAGCCACGCGGCGTAGGGAATGCCCGCGGTCTCGCCGCCCGCCACGGCGTCGATCGATTCATAGCCCACCTCCCGCAAGACGGTCGCCGCGGCGAAATCCAGCAACGCCGCGCGGGCGCGGGGAAAGGAGATGACCTTGCGGCAGTCGACATAGACCGGGCTCTTGCGCCCGGACGTCCAGGTGAATGGCTCCCGCGCGTTGAACAGCACCGCCTTTATTTCCAAGAGGATGCGGGCGCTTTGCTCGGCGATGGCCGAAGGCGCGGCAAGGCTTGAGGGAATATTCATGACAAATCCTCTTCCACGATGCTCCAGCCCAGCGTTTCTCCGGCGCGGAATGGGCGAATCGCATCGCGGTCGTCCAGCTTCACGAGTGCTGGAACCACGCTGGGCGCCCGTTCCAGGGTGAGACTACCCGCGTTGACCGGCAAGCCGTAAAAGCGTGGCCCATTGATCGACGCGAAGGCTTCCAGCCGGTCTAGCGCGCCCGCCGCGTCGAAAATCTCGGCGTAATTCTCGATCGCCGACGGCGCGTTGAAAATCCCCGCGCACCCGCAAACCGTCTCCTTGGCGCTGACCGCGTGCGGCGCGCTGTCCGTGCCCAGGAAGAAATGCGGATCGCCGGACGTCGCGGACTCCAGCAAGGCCAGGCGATGACGCTCGCGCTTGACGATCGGCAGGCAATAATGATGCGGCTGGATGCCGCCCTGGAACATCGCGTTGCGATTGAGCAGGAGATGATGCGGCGTAATCGTCGCGGCGATATTGGCGCCGCCCTCGCGGACGCAAGTGACGGCGTGCTCGGTCGTCGCGTGTTCGAACACGATTCTGAGCGTCGGCAGGCGCGACATCAACGGCAGCAGGATCGTATCGATGAACACCGCCTCACGGTCGAAAATATCGACCCGATGGTCCGTGACCTCGCCATGGATCAGCAAGGGCATCCCGATTTCCGCCATGCGCTCCAGCACGGCGTCGATATTGCGGATGTCGGTCACGCCGGCGGCGGAGTTGGTGGTTGCGTGCGCCGGATAAAGCTTGGCCGCAACGAAGGCGCCGTCCGCGAAACCGGCGGCCAGCGCATCCGCGTCCGAGTCGTCGGTCAGATAGGCGGTCATCAGGGGCGTGAAATCCGCATTGGCGGGCAGGGCGGCGATAATGCGCGCCCGATAGGCCTGGGCGGCCACCGCGGTTGTGATCGGCGGCGACAAATTGGGCATCACGATCGCGCGCCCGAATTGATGGGCGGTATAGGGGAGAACGGCCTTGAGCGCCGCGCCGTCGCGCAGATGCAAATGCCAATCGTCGGGGCGGCGGATGGTGAGGCGATCAGGCATTGGCCGGCTCATGTGAAAGCGTCGTGAAGGCGAGGGCGCTGAACGCCAGCGTCGCCATCCACCAGGTTTGCCAGATTCCGAAGGCAAGGCCGCCGATAACAAGCGCGGCGGCGTACCCGCCAAGGGCGAAGCGAGCCGATTGGTCGGACCACCGGCCTATCGTCTTCAAGCCGCCAACCAACAGGACCATCGCGATCATGACTCCCGGCGCGCCCAATTCCAGCCAAATTTGCAGGAATCCATTATGTGGATGGAGCGGAATGATGGGCTTGCCGGGCGGCAGAAAGGCTGACACCGCGTCCCCATTGGGCACATCGCGCGATGAATTGAATCCGTACCCTAAAATGGGCCGCTCCAACGCTTTGTCCGCCGCGAAATGCCAAATCTCGATGCGATGCTGCGCCGAATGCTTGAGGAACGGCGCGGTCGTCCCGCCATGGTCGTAAGCCAATATCGAGATGGGGATGACCAGCAGGAAAGCCAGGATTGTCGCGCCCATCAGCATCCACCGAACGGCGCTGCTCGAAAGAAAGCTTATTGCAATGGCGATGAGCGACGCGATCATTCCAAGCGTGGCCGATGACGCCGTCAATTTGAAGCAAGCAACCGCGAACAGCGCCGCCAGCACGATCCCAATCCAGGTCCTGGTGAGCCGGGCTGCGGCGAGCGCCGCCGGCCACACGAGCAATGGTAACGCGTCGACCGAGCGCTTCGATTCAACCAGATCGACAAGTCTTGGATCGGAATTCCCCATGACCGCGCGATAAAGCGGGAAATCGAACACCGTCTCGATCCCCAACAGAAAAAGGCCGATCGCCATGCCAATGGCGAGCGAAAGCGCCAATCTCCGTCGTTGCGCGGTGTTCGCGCTCGCCGTCAGCGCCTGCAAGGCGAGCAGGGCGGCCAACACCAACCCAAGGTCGATCAACTTTCGCGCGCCGTTTACGATGCTCAAATCCCATATGAGGCTGAGCGTACACCAAGCTAAGAAGATTAAATAAACAAGCGCATATTGAGACAATGGTTGAGGCCAGCGCCCATTTCTTAGGCGCTCCGCGGCGACGGCGAACAACCCGGCGCCGATCAGCAACGGGGCCATCCCGAGGGGCGCCATAGCCAAGACCGGTCCAGCCAGCAAAAAGCCAATCGTCAGAACCCACAGCGTCCCGGAAGCCAGACCGGACACGGGTTCAATCATCCTCGAGCGTCGCCTTCAAATAGGACAGGATGGGATAAAGCGATGCCATGAGCGCGAGCAAAAAGCCCCATTTGCCCTCACGATGCCCTTTGCGGCGCCAGTAGCATTTATAAAATCTGGCGGGAATGCGCCAAATATTACGCCAAAGCGTCTCGTCGACCTTGCCGGTCGCGCGCCAATGCTCGCGCAAATCCTTGGCGCGCAACGACGAATAACGGTTCAGCCGATGGATCGTGTCAGCGATATCCCGGTCAACAAAATGCATCAGCGGCGATTTCAGTCTGGGGCCCGACAGGCCGATTACCTTCAACCGGGGATGGACCCGTTCATTGCCCCATTGCTTGGTCCCCTTGCGAAACAGCCCGGCATAGGCGCCCTTTCCGAAAGCGGCGCCCCAGCCGTATCGCACCAAGCGGGCGCCGATGAAGTTATCGACGGGGATCAGATGGCGCTCCGCTTCGGAGCGCGCGGCCGTCGACAGAATTTCGGCGGCGAGTTCGTTGGTGACCCTTTCGTCCGCATCAATCTCGAAAATCCATGGACCGGCGGCGGCGTCGATGCCGGCATGACGACGCTCCCCCTCGCGCTCGAAGGCGCCTTCTACGATCTTGGCGCCAAAGCGTTCGGCGATCGCCTTGGATCCGTCGGTCGAGCGGTCGAGCACGACGATGATCTCGCTGGCGAAACCGAGCGTGGATAGACATTCG
>CAJCJC010000463.1 GCA_903970575.1 Alphaproteobacteria bacterium | reverse complement strand
ACGTCCAGGTCTCCGGCGGCCAAATCGGGGCGCAGCCTTTCGTAGCCGGACAAGAATTGAACGCGACGGTAACCGTCCAATCCCGCCTGCAAACACCGGATCAGTTCCGCCGCATCTTCCTGCGCAACAACACCAATGGCTCGACCGTTCTTCTTGGAGACGTCGCCCGGGTCGAAATGGGCGCCGATATTTACGATGTCAGCGGCCGCTACAATACCTATCCAGGCTCGGCCATGGGCATCAAGCTTTCGCCGGGCGCGAACGCGCTGTCGACCGTAACCGCGCTCAAGGCGAAGCTCAACCAGTTATCGGCGACATTTCCAGTCGGTGTGAAACTCGACTATCCGGTCGATAACACTACCTTCATCAGCCTGTCGATCAAGGATGTCGTTCGGACGCTGTTCGTGGCGATCGGGCTGGTCATCGTCGTGATGTTCGTGTTCTTGCAGAACTGGCGCGCGACCCTGGTCCCGGCCATCGCGATACCGGTCGTCATGCTTGGCGTCTTCGGCGTCCTGGAGGTCTTGGGATACTCCATCAATACATTGACGCTGTTCGCGCTCGTACTGGCGATCGGCCTTTTGGTCGACGACGCGATCGTGGTGGTGGAGAATGTCCAGCGGCTGATGGATGATGAGGGGCTATCGCCCAAGGACGCCGCGATCAAATCGATGGGCGAGATCACCAGCGCCCTGGTCGGCATCGCCACGGTGCTGTCCGCCGTCTTCCTGCCGATGGTGTTCTTCGCGGGCTCCACCGGCGTGATCTATCGCCAATTCGCCGTCACTATCATCGCCGCCATGGTGCTATCCGTCATCATCGCGCTTATTCTGACGCCCGCGCTTTGCGCGACCCTGCTGAAGCCAGCGCCGAAGGACAAGACTTCGCCAAATGACAAGGCGGCGCCCAAACGCGGCTTCTTCGTCTGGTTCAATCGCAATTTCGATGCCTTGATGACGTGGTATCAGGGCACGCTGGGGAAAGTGCTGGGCCGCTCACTGCCGGCATTAATCCTATATGGCGTGCTGCTGGCCGCGATGGCCTTCCTGTTTTTGCGCCTGCCGGGCGGATTTCTGCCGGATGAGGATCAAGGCCAGATGTTCGTCCAGTACACGCTGCCTTCCGGCGCGGTTCAGTCGCGCTCGCTCGACGTGGTCAAACAGATCGAACATCATGTGCTTGTTGACGAAAAAGCCGATGTCGTCGGCGTCTTCGTGTCGTCGGGATTCAGCTTCGCGGGCTACGGACAGAATGTCGGGGTCGCCTTCACCCAATTCCGGGACTGGAAAGACCGCTCCGGATCGAAAAACCGGGCGCCCGCTATCGCCGCGCGCGCCATGGCCAGCTTCTCCCAAATCCGCGACGCGAAGGTTTTCGCGTTCATTCCCCCTGCGGTGAGCGAGCTTGGCAACGCGGACGGCTTCGACTTCGAACTTGAGGACCAGGCCGGTCTTGGGCATGATGCGCTGATCCAGGCGCGCGACCAGCTCCTCGGTCTGGCGGCCCAGGACCCCAAACTCGTCGCCGTCAGACCGAACGGTCAGGACGATGCGCCGCAATTGCACATTGACGTCGACCTCGCCCGCGCCGGCGCGCTTGGCCTGTCGAATGCCGATATCAGCGATACGATCAGCACCGCCTGGGGCAGTTCCTATATCAATCAATTCGCGGATCGGGGCAGGGTCAAACAGGTCTATATGCAAGGCGACGCTCCATTCCGAATGACGCCGGACCAGCTGAACCAATGGTATGTGCGGACAAGTTCGGGATCGATGACCCCGTTCTCGTCCTTCTCCGCCGCAAGGTGGATGTTCGGACCGATACGCCTTGAACGCTATAACGGTCAGCAATCGATCGAGATCCAGGGGCAGGCCGCTCCCGGCTCCAGTTCGGGCGAAGCGATCGCCGAGATGGCGAAGCTGGCCAGGCAACTGCCGAAGGGGATCGGCTTCGAATGGACCGGTCTTTCCTATCAGGAGCAACTATCCGGCGCCGAGGGGCCGATGCTCTATGCGCTTGCCCTTATCGTCGTGTTCCTCTGCCTGGCCGCGCTGTTCGAGAGCTGGACAATTCCCTTCGCCATTCTGCTGGTCGTACCGCTGGGCATCTTCGGCGCGGTTCTCGCCGCGACGTTGCGCGGATTCGATAACGATATCTATTTCCAGGTTGGATTGCTGACGACCATTGGGTTGTCGGCGAAGAACGCCATTCTTATCGCGGAGTTCGCGAACACGGCCGAGAGAGGCGGCGCAAGCCCGCGCGACGCGGCCATGCTCGCCGCTAAGCAGAGGCTGCGGCCGATCTTGATGACATCTTTGGCCTTTATAGCCGGCGTGATCCCCCTTGCGGTATCGACCAGCGCGGGGGCGGGAAGTCAGACGGACATCGGCACGGGCGTGATTGGCGGCATGCTCTCCGCCACGATCTTCGTGATCTTTTTCTCGCCGTTGTTTTTCGTTCTCTTGAGCCGTTTTTCCAAACCGACAGAAAAGCCGCCGGAGCAGCCGGCATGACAGCGCCGCCTTGGGCCGCAATCACGGTCGTCGCCATGGGTTTGCTAACCGGGTGTACGCTAGAGCCGGACTACGACCGGCCGGTCGCGCCGACGCCCGCCACTTTCCCCACCGGCCCGGCCTATCCGGCGCCTCCCGGCGCCGATCAGCCCGGCGTCGATCCGACCCAGGCCGCGAAAATCGCTTGGGAGGCCTTCTTCACGGACCAAAAGCTCCGGGCGGTCAT
>CAJCJC010000462.1 GCA_903970575.1 Alphaproteobacteria bacterium | reverse complement strand
CCAACCAAGGGCAGCGCGATGCAGTGATTGCGCGCATTGTCTTCGCCGGGAAGCGTGGTGATCACCAAAAGCGGCTTTCGCCCATCGCGGACGGACGCGAGCATTTGCCGCCACGCGGCCGCCACCTGCGGAGACGTCCATCCCGTCGCGCCCGCGACCTTACCCGTCATATCGGCGTTCATGCCGGACGCGATGGCCGACCCGATCAACCGATAGCGGAATTCGTCGCCCTCGGCGTCGACCAGCATAAGCCGGGCGACCAGTCTTGGAATTTCAAGCGGCGGATCGAGATCCTTACGGCTTGGCGGCCTGCCCTCGACGTGCTTGCCAATCCAGTAGTCATAGAGCTCGAGCCACGGCTCATCCGGTTGCGATACGCTCATGGAGCCTCCCACCTGGCGGCCATGCGGAGGCGAAAGACGCCCCCGCTCCAACCGCGCCTTCATCCCCCCGATTTCGGCCCCTCTGATTTCGGCCGGGGCTTCCGATAGCGTTTTCCGCATCGATCGACGCCTCATGCTCAAATTCGCCAAACCACCACTATAGAAGCATACGGGCGCAAAGCGAAGGGGCTTGGCGGACTAGCGAGATAGACTAATACTAATCCCTTCTTCTCGGCAGTTGGGACCTCCGGCAATCCCGACCCGGTTCATTCACGCTATTTCGCGCCTTTATCAAGATTTCCTTGATGGCACGCGCGCTCAGGGCAACTGAAGAAAGGTCTCAATTAAGATCAGCTACTGACCGTCGCCTTCTATCGCGTGGGAGGGTTTGTCCTTTAGCGCCTCAACCAGTTCAGCCGCCTGATGAAAGGCCGTATTCGCGGCTGGAACGCCGCAATAAACGGCGCTTTGCAGGATCATTTCCTTAATGAGTTCAGGGTCCATGCCATGCTCAAGCGCGGCGCGGACATGCATTTTGAACTCGTCGCCACGATTGAGCGCGATCAGCATCGCCATCGTCAGCAGACGGCGCGTCGATCGATCGATTCCCGGCCGTGTCCAGATTTCGCCCCAGGCCAGGCGGGTAATGAGATCCTGAAAGTCCGCCGTGAAGGGGGTCGTGTTTTCGACCGCCCGATCGACATGGGCTTCGCCCAGCACCGACCGGCGAGTGCGCATTCCAAGCGCGTGGCGTTCGGCTTCATCCATCATCGGGCCTCCAGGTGATTCAGCAAAGCGGCCGTAAACGCCTCCGGCTGCTCGATATTCGAAAGATGGGCGGAGTCCAGTATCTCGACGCGCGCGCCCCGTATGCCCCGCGCCAGGGCCTCGGCCGCTTCCGGCGGCGTCGAAACGTCCCAGCCGCCGCCGATCGCGAGGGTATCGCTCTCAATCCTGCCCAAATCCAACCTAAAATCGGCGTCGCGCAAGGCCGCGCAACATCCGGCGTAACCTTGCGGCGCGGTGGCCAGCAAAATCCCGCGGAACGTCGCCACGGTATCCGGCGCGGCGGTTTGAAACGGCTCCGAAAAGAAACGGCCTATCGCCGCGTCGGCGACCGCGCCCATCCCCGCGTTTAGAACCGTGTCCTTTCGCGCCCGCCAAATGTCCTCGGTCCCGATTCGCGCCGATGTGTTGGCGAGGATCAGCCGATCGACCCGCCCGGCGGCTTCGATCGCCAGCCATTGCGCGACGACGCCGCCAAGCGATAATCCGCAGATATGGGCCCGCGCCGTTTCCGCGGCGTCGAGCACGGCGATCGCGTCCCGCCCCAACCGCTCAATCGTGTAATCGCCGGACGGCGCGTCGGACGCGCCATGACCCCGCGTATCGAAACGGATGAGACGAAAACGGTCCGACAGCGCTTGGACCTGTAGGTCCCACATCGTGAGATCGCAGCCGAGCGAGTTCAGGAGCAGCAGCGCCGGCGCGTCCGCCGGCCCGTCGATGGCGAATTTCAGGCGGACGCCGTCATCCGTTATCACGATCACGCCCGGTTCCCCGCATGATGATCCAAAGCCCGTACGGCCAAAGCTTCGGACTCCCCCGTGTCGAAGCCCACGCAAGCGGCGTCCAGATTGACGCGCATGCGCGTAACATCGACTTCCAATCCCTCGATGACGCTCCTCATCGCTTTCAAGGCGCCGTAGGCAAGCTCGAACAGCTCGGCGACCATCGGCGCCTCGGCCTGCCAGCCGCCGAGCCCGCGCTCATGCTCCTGGGGCAGGGCCGATAGGATCGCGGCCGCCAAATGCGGCATCCGGATCGCGGCCGACAAGGCGATCTGACAGCCGGTCGGGTTGCGCTTATGCGCCATGGCCGACGAACCGCCCCGCCCCGCGACCCTTGGCTCGAACGCCTCGGCCACCTCGCCTTGCGCCAAGAGCCCAATATCGCGCGCGATCTTGCCGACCGCGCCGCCGATTATGGCGAGCGACGCGGCCAGCCCCGCCAGATCGCCACGCCGCGACTGCCAATGAAGAGGCGGGCAGCACAGACCGAGTTCCCCCGCCAAACGCTCCGCCACCGCGAGGCCCTTGCCGCCGAGACCCGCAAGGGAGCCGCTGGCGCCGCCGAATTGCAGCATCAGCGCGCGGTCGCGCTCGCCTCGGAATCGCGCGGCCGCGGCGTCGATCGACAACAGCCAATTCGCGGCCTTCAATCCGAAGGTGATCGGCAGAGCGGCTTGCAGAAGCGTCCGCCCCAGCATCGGGGTGGCGGCGTGCCGCTTCACCAGGACGGC
>CAJCJC010000461.1 GCA_903970575.1 Alphaproteobacteria bacterium | reverse complement strand
CACATTGGTAAAGTATTATGTCCGGACCTAGGGGGATCGATGCAGCGCGCGCGTGATATAATGAAAATCCAGGCGAGGTTCGCCCGATGACCCCTTTCTACGCGGCGCTGGTCCTGATCCATATCCTGCTGCTGGTGTATTGGCTGGGCGCCGATCTTGGCGTGTTCTATTCGGCGAGTTTTCTCACCAAGCCGGAATTGTCGGTGGAGGCGCGGCGCACGGCGATGAAGATTCTGCACTTCGTCGATCTGTTTCCCCGCATGGCCATGCCCCTCATGCTCGCGGTCGGCTCGACCTTGGCGCTCCTGGGCGGTTACGCTGTGCTGCCCGAAGGGTGGACGTCGCCGGTTCTGGGAATCCTTTGGGTCGCCGCGCTCGCGTGGTTCGCCCTGGTCGTAAAGCTTTATGGCGGCCCGAACGCCGGACTGACGCGGCTGGATTACGCCATCCGCTATGCCGTCATCGCGGGGCTGCTCGTTCTGGCCGTCAGTTCGCTGACCGGCCATGGCCCTGTCGTTCCCGGCGCCGAATGGCTGGCGGCTAAGCTCATCATCTTCGCCGGCATCATCGGGCTCGGGCTCGGCATCCGCGTGGTCTTCAAGCCGTTCGCAATCGCGTTCGGCCAGTTGGTCGCCAAGGGCTCAACGCCGGAAGTCGAGGCGGCGATGAAGGCGGGGCAGGCGCGGGTACGCCCGATCGTGCTGACGCTGTGGGTCGCCCTGATCGCCGAGGCCTATCTCGGCCTCAGTAAGCTATAGGGATACCTCACGACAGGAGCGCCCGATGCCGACAGTCTTCATTTCCGGAGCCAATCGCGGGCTCGGCCTCGAATTCGCCCGCCAATACGCGGCCGATGGCTGGCGGGTGATCGGCGCCTGCCGCGATCCCGAATCCGCGACCGCGCTCGCCGCCATATCCGGAGTCGAAACCGTGACTCTCGATGTGACAGACGCCGCATCGATCCAGGGCGTCGCCGAGATTCTGACGGGTCGTCGCATCGATGTATTGCTGAACAATGCCGGGATTTATGGCTCCAAGGTGGGCGACGCCGCCCAGACGCTGGAAACAATGGATGCGGGCATGTGGCGCGATATCCTTGAAACCAACGTCATCGCGCCCTTTCTGTTGACCCGCGCGCTGCTGCCCAATCTGGGGCAGGGCTCGATCGTCGGAATTCTGTCGAGCGAGCTTGGCTCCATCGCCAATAATCGGCGCGGCGAAATCTATGGCTATCGCTCGTCCAAGGCGGCGGTGAACATGGTCGGCCGGTCGCTCTCGTGGGATTTGAAGCCGCGCGGCATAATCGTCGTGCTTTTGCACCCCGGATGGGCGCATACCGACATGGGCGGCCCGAACGCGCCGGTGAACCCCGTCGATTCGATCGCCGGAATGCGACGGGTTCTCGCCGCCGCGACAGTCGAGTCCAGCGGCCGGTTCATGGCCTGGGACGGCCGCGAAATGCCATGGTGACGTAAGATGCCGAAATTCACGAACCCCGAAGACGTCAAGCTGCCCCGGGTCACGAAGGGTAAACGGCCCTATTTCTTCGAGGACCCCAATTTCGACCAGATAATGACCTTCTTTCTGGAACTGATGATGGAGGTCTCCGTCATCCGCGACAGGCTGGACACGGTCGAACGTTTGCTCGATGAGAAAACAGCGATCACGCGGGACGACATCGAATCCTACCGCCCCGACGCGGCGGTCGAGGGCGAGCGTGTGGCGTGGCGCGACGCTTACGTAAAGCGTGTCTTGCGCATGCATGTCCCGGAAGGCCGCCAGGACTGATCGCAGTCGGGACCAAGGCAAGGCGCGGAAGTATGCGTCGAATTCCAGAATTTGGTTGTCTGGGTTGACGCCATATGAATTTAACCGCCAAGACACAAAGACGCCAAGTTTATCAATTTATTCTTCGCCACCCTTTGAAAACGCTCCGTGAGTAATCTCTTTAGACTTCGCGCCTTTGTGGTTAATCAGAATGCATTGCGAATGATGAAATTTAGAAGGAAGCACTTGCTTCTCCGCCTTGCCTTACCCCCAATCGGCGCGGACGGAGTCGCCATGGAAGAAGGATGGGAAGAGCGTGCTGAGCCTGTCCCAGGCGGACGCGTTGACCCGATCCTTCATCGTCGATTTATGCATGATCCCGCTGACGCGGGTCGCCCCGGCGATGTCGCCAAAGCCCATCCAGGCCGGCAGGATATCGAGGTCCAGGCTGTACACGCCGGTCGAGGGGGCCCAGTGGACCTGCGCGCTGTCCAAATCGGCGCGGTCGCTGAAGAGCGACAGCGTGGTGAGGGCGGTGGCGGCGCCGGGCGTTCCGGGCTCCGGCAGGCTGCCATCGGCGTTGGGAAAGCCGCGCAGCTTGGTCTCGGTTTGCGTGAGCATCACGCGTCCGCCGGCCTCGCGATAGCGAGCCTTGACGTGCAGCACATGGGCGTGGGCCTGCACGAGCGATATCTGGACGCCATTCCCCGCCGCCTTGATGGTGTAACAGGCCGGACCCTCGGCGAAGGAATTGGGCGCGCCGACGGTGGCGCCGGTCACCGGGTTGGTCCAGGATTCCACCAGCTCCCCCGTCAGCAGGTCGCGAAAGCAGCCCACCTCCAGCCAATGGAGCTTGAACGCATCGGCGGCCAGCGTCTCGGTGCGATAGACCATGATCGTTTCCGGCAGGATCGCCGGTATTTCGGGATAGTCGGGAATTTTGAGCGACGTCGCCCCCAGATACCACCAGCAGGATTCGCCGTCGGCGCTGGAGCCGAACATCTTGCGGTACGCGCTGAACAGGTCGAGAGCGGCCATGGTGAAATCCTCGGTAAATTGCGGCGCGCGGCGCCGTTTCGCGCGGGGCGGAAGGAAATAATGGATAAAGCCGTTTTGAGGCGGCGTCGGATGAATTCCCTACTCATCCTTTGGCGATCGACACGCGCGATCAATCGTGGACTTCGCGGCTTGCATGAATATACCATGCGGAATTCATGTGAGGCGCCAGTTCGATGAAAGGCGACGAAAACCTTCAGACACTCCAGCGCGGGCTGAAAGTGCTCGCGCATCTCAACCGGAATGGGCCGACATCCGTATCCGAGACGGCGGCTCAGCTTGCGGTCAGCCGACCGACCGCCTATCGCCTGTTGGAGACGCTAGCGGCCGAAGGATATTGCGCCAAAATTCCGGGAACGCGCAGATACGGGGTGCTTCCCGCCGTGAGGCGGCTCTCGCGCGGGATCGACGACGACGAGATCCTGACCGCGGTGGCGCTGGACCCGATCTATAAACTTGCGTCGGAGATCAAATGGCCGTTGACGCTGGTGACGCCAAGCGGCACGTCGATGCTCGTGCGGGTCACCACCGACCATGAAAGCCCGTTCGCGCTCACGAAAATTCCCCCCGGGGTCACCGTTCCCATGCGCAACACGACCACGGGAATTTTGTATCTATCCCTAATCGACGCCAAGACGCGGGAAAAGCTGATCGCCGCGATGAGGGTTGAGTCGGGCGCGCCCAGGCGGCATATAGCGATCGAAAGCATGGGCGGCCTGATCGAGACCGCGTCGCGCAAGCGGTACCTCATCCTGGAGTTCCCGGGGATGCGGCAGGCCAATATGGGCGTGCCGGTGATGGATGGCGGCCAGCCGATCGGCGGCATCGTGTTGCGTTACATCAAATCCGCGCTGAGACACGACGAATTGGTTGAGC
>CAJCJC010000460.1 GCA_903970575.1 Alphaproteobacteria bacterium | reverse complement strand
GTCGTCCGCGCCAGCAAGGGCGTCGGCGTCGCCCGCTCCTAACCTCCCCCCTCAGGGGGGAGGGCTGGGTAGGGGGGATGGCGCCCCGAGCCCTAAAGCAAACGGGCATGCGCCCGGCGCTCGCATCATCGCCACCCCGCTGGCGCGCCGCCTCGCCAAGCAAGCCGGCATCGATCTCGCGCGGATACACGGCAGCGGTCCGCATGGCCGCATCGTTAAGGCCGATCTCGATACGGCGCCGATACAGCCTGTCGCGGCCTCGCCGACGACGCCAGCCCCCGCCAAGGGTCAGGATGCGCGCCAATTGGCCGATCTGCTTGGCATGAAATATGAGGCGCGGCCGAATTCCGGGTTCCGAAAGACGATCGCGCGCCGGCTGACCGAGGCCAAACAGACAAT
Source organism: Alphaproteobacteria bacterium (assembly GCA_903970575.1). Classification (GTDB taxonomy): domain Bacteria; phylum Pseudomonadota; class Alphaproteobacteria; order BOG-932; family Roseiterribacteraceae; genus BOG-932. The sequence continues at coordinate 3,006 of CAJCJC010000460.1, read as the reverse complement.
CCCGCATTTCTACCTGACCCTGGATTGCCGGATCGACGCGTTGCTCGATTTGCGCAAGCGCTATAACGCCGCCGCCGACACGGTAAGCGGCAAGGTATCGGTGAATGATTTTGTCATCCGGGCTGCCGCCTTGGCGTTGCGCAAAGTGCCCGATGCAAATGTGTCATGGGCGGAAGATGCGATACTGGCATATCAGGATGTCGATATCTCCGTCGCGGTGGCGACGCCGAACGGTCTGATCACTCCGATCATCAAGCAGGCGGACGGCAAGAGCCTGCGCCAAATCGCGGGCGAGATGCGCGATCTCGCGGCGCGCGCGCGCGACGGCAAGCTGAAGCCGGCCGAGTATCAGGGCGGCACGTTCTCCATCTCCAATCTCGGCATGTTCGGCATTCGCGAGTTCGCCGCCGTGATCAATCCGCCGCAATCCTGCATCCTGGCGATCGGCAACGGCGAGCAGCGCGCCGTCGTGGAGGATGGCCAGCTCAAAGTCGCGACGGTGATGACCTGCACGCTGTCGGTCGATCACCGGGCCGTGGACGGCGCGCTGGGGGCGGAATATCTTTCCGCGTTCAAAGCCTTAATGGAAGACCCTTATAGCTTGCTGCTGTGATGGTCGCAGCCGCCGCGCCGCCTGATCCGCCCGCCTTCGCGGAAAACTAAGGAACTGTCGATGCCTGACAGCAGTTTTGACTTGGCCGTGGTAGGGGCGGGACCGGGCGGGTACGTGGCGGCGATCCGGGCGGCGCAGCTCGGCATGAGCGTCGCGGTGGTCGAGCGTGAGCATCTCGGCGGAATCTGCCTCAATTGGGGCTGTATCCCGACAAAGGCGCTGCTGCGTACCTCCGAACTCTACAACACGCTCCATCACCTCGATCAATTTGGTCTTTCGGTCAAGGAGATCGGCTACGATCCTAAGAAAGTCGTCGATCGCTCGCGCAAGGTAGCCAAGCAGCTTTCCGACGGCGTCAAATTCCTCCTGAAGAAAAACAAGGTCACTGTGATCGACGGCGCCGCGAAGCTGGCCGGGCCGGAAAAGCTCGCGATTAGCAAGAACGGAAAGCCGCTCGACGGCGTTATCGCCAAGCACATTATCCTGGCGACCGGCGCCAGGGCGCGCGCGTTGCCCGGCCTCGAGCCGGATGGCAAGCTGGTCTGGACCTATAAGGAAGCGATGGTCCCGGCCGCGATCCCGAAATCGCTGCTCGTGGTCGGGTCCGGCGCTATCGGCATCGAATTCGCCAGCTTCTATCGCATGATGGGCGCCGAGGTTACGGTGGTCGAGGTCATGGCCCGCATCCTGCCGGTCGAAGATCATGAAGTCTCCGCGTTTGCTCGTAAGCAATTCGAAAAACAGGGCATTACCATTCTGACCGGCGCCAAGGTGGCGAAGCTCGACAAATCGAGCGATAGCGTCAAGGCGACCGTCGAGCATGATGGCGGCCCGAGCGTTATCGAAGCCGAGCGCATCATTCTCGCCATCGGCATTACCGGCAATGTCGCGGATATTGGCCTAGAAGGCACTAAGGTGAAGGTGGAGCGCGGGCATGTGGTGGTCGACGCGTGGCTTCGCACCGGCGAACCTGGCGTTTACGCGATCGGCGATCTGGTCGGCGCGCCTTGGCTTGCGCACAAGGCCAGCCATGAAGGGACGATCTGCGTGGAAAAGATCGCCGGCCTCAACCACGTCCAGCCGCTTAATGTGTTGAACATCCCAGGTTGCACCTATTGCACGCCGCAGGTGGCGTCGGTCGGCCTGACAGAGGCCAAAGCGAAGGAAGCTGGCAAGACGCTGAAAATCGGGCGGTTTCCCTATATCGGCAATGGCAAGGCGATCGCCCTGGGCGAACCGGAAGGATTCGTGAAGACGATCTTCGACGCCGATACCGGCGAATTGCTTGGCGCGCATATGATCGGCGCCGAGGTCACCGAGCTAATTCAAGGCTTTACGATCGCCAAGACGCTGGAGACGACCGAAGCCGAGCTGATGGAGACAATCTTTCCGCATCCCACCCTCTCGGAAATGATGCATGAAAGCGTGCTTGACGCCTATGGCCGGGCCATCCACTTCTGACATCATGGATATTGAAACCCTCCCACGCACGCGACACCCGGAAAAGGCGCATCGCCCCGACAATCCGATATTGCGTAAGCCCGAGTGGATACGGGTCAAGGCGCCCGTATCGGCCGAATACCACGCAACCCGGCAGCTTATGCGCGGCCTGAAACTGACCACCGTCTGCGAGGAGGCCGGTTGCCCCAATATCGGTGAGTGCTGGACGAAACGGCACGCGACTTTCATGATCATGGGCGATATCTGCACACGGGCCTGCGCGTTCTGTAATGTCGCAACCGGCAAACCAGTTCATCTTGATTCCGACGAACCGCGCCGGGTTGGTGAAGCGGTGGCCACGCTGGGGCTTCAGCATGTTGTGGTGACGTCGGTCGACCGCGACGATCTTGAAGATGGGGGCGCGCGACATTTCGCCCGCACAATTGCCGCTATCCGTGAGGCCGCGCCCCAGACAACGATCGAAATCCTCACGCCGGATTTTAAGAATAGGCCAGGAGCAATTGAAACTATTCTTAAAAATAGGCCGGACGTCTTCAATCATAACCTCGAAACCGTTCCCAGGCTGTATGCGGCGATCCGCCCTGGCGCACGGTATTTTACCTCTTTGCAGCTTCTGGCCCGGGTCAAGGAAGCCGATCCGGCGATGTTCACCAAGTCCGGGATCATGGTCGGGCTGGGCGAAACCCGCGAGGAGGTTTTGCAGGTGATGGACGATCTGCGCGCGGCCGATGTCGATTTCCTGACGATCGGCCAATATCTTCAACCCACGCCCAAACACGCGGCCGTCGAATTTTTCGTAACGCCGGATGAATTCAATTCCTACGCCTCCGCCGCTCGCGCGAAAGGTTTTCTCGTGGTCGCGGCCACCCCTCTAACCCGGTCCTCTTATCACGCGGGCGACGATTTCCAGCGCCTGCGGGCCGCCCGTCGGG
>CAJCJC010000459.1 GCA_903970575.1 Alphaproteobacteria bacterium | reverse complement strand
CCGGTGCGCTCGCCCCAGATGGAAAGCTGCGCGACGGCCGCGGCCCGGAACGTATCGCCGGCGGCCAGCATCACCCGCCTGCCCTCGCCCCGGAATCGCTCGGCCAGCTTTCCGATCGTCGTCGTCTTACCGACGCCGTTGACGCCCACCACCAGAACCACGAAAGGCTTCGCGAGGCCGGGGGCGAGCGGTATGGCGACCGGCGCCAGCATCGTCGCGATCCGCTCCGCCAGAAAGCCGCGCACTTCGGAATCGGTCACTTCCTTGCCGAAGCGCGATTTGCCCAGATCGGCCGCGAGCCTGGCCGCCGTCGCCGGCCCCAGATCGGCCGTGATCAATAGCTCCTCGATCTCCTCCAGCGTCTCTTCGTCAAGCTTGCGCTTAACCAGGATCGCGGCGAACCCTTCCGTGAGTTTCGACGAGGATTTGGTGAGGCCTTGCTTAAGCCGCTGAAACCACGATTGTTTTTCGGTCATTTCGTTCGATAAATCATACGCCTCCCCCCTCAAGCGGGGAGGCGTAGAGTTGGGAGCCTGCGGTTGATACCACCCGCGCCTTCAGCACCCCACCGATCGGCGCGTCTCCGTCCAGGCGCACCAGGGCGTAGTGCTCGCTGCGTCCCTGGCCCGGCTGTTCGATCAGGACGGCGATCTCATCGCCGACTTGCCGCTGAAGGAAGGCCGCGACGCGTCGTTCGCCGGCGGCGCGCAACTGGGCGGCGCGGGCGCGGCGCAGTTCCATCGGAAGCTGCGGCATGCGCGCGGCGGGCGTGCCCTTACGGGCGGAATAGGGGAAGACATGCAGCCAGGTCAGGCCGCATTCGTCGATCATGTCCAGCCCGTTGCGGAACATTTCGTCTGTCTCGGTCGGGAAGCCGGCGATCAGGTCGGCGCCGAGCGCGATGCCGGGCCTGAGAGCCCGCGCCCGGTCGCAGACCGCGATGGCGTCGGCGCGGCCGTGGCGGCGCTTCATGCGCTTCAGGATCATGTCGTCGCCGGCCTGGAGGCTGAGATGCAGATGGGGCATCAGGCGCGGCTCGTCGGCGATCAGGCGCCAGAGGTCGTCGTCGATCTCCATCGGGTCGAGCGATGACAGGCGCAACCGTTCCAACTCCGGAATCGCCGCCAGCAGACGGCGGGTCATCTGCCCCAGGGTCAGCCGGCCGGGCAAATCGGGGCCATAGGAGGTGAGGTCGACCCCCGTCATCACGATCTCGCGGAAACCTTGCTCAACCAAAAGACGCGTCTCGGCGACGATGGCGCCGATGGGAACCGAGCGCGCCGGCCCCCTGCCATAGGGGATGATGCAGAAGGTGCAGCGATGGTCGCAGCCGTTTTGCACCTGGATGAACGCCCGCGCCTTGCCCTCGAAGCCGGCGGTCAGATGGCTGGCGGTCTCAGTCACCTCCATGATGTCGGTGACCGCGACACGCGCGTCGGGCAAATGGCTCCAACGCGCGGCCTTCAGCTTGTCGTCATTGCCGATGACGCGCGAGACCTCTTCCATGGCGGCGAAGCCTTGCGGGTCGATCTGCGCCGCGCAGCCGGTCACGATGATTTGCGCCGACGGGCGGGCGCGTCGCGCCTTGCGGATCGCCTGCCGCGCCTGCCGCTCGGCCTCGGCAGTCACCGCGCAGGTATTGACGATGATGGCGTCGTCCAGCCCCGCCGCCTGGGCGTGGCCGCGCATCACCTCGGATTCATAGGCGTTGAGCCGGCACCCGAATGTCAGGACATCGACGGTCATTCCGATGGCGACCGCCTTGACGGCAACAACGCCTCGTCGATCTCGCCGACGAAGCTGGTGACGGCCGGCCCCGTCATGATCACGTGATCGTCGTGGCGCCATTCGATGACGAGGTCGCCGCCATCCAGCGCCAGCGTCGCCTTACGGCCGGTCAAACCTCGCCGCGCGGCCGCGACCAGCGTGGCGCAAGCGCCGCTGCCGCAGGCCTGGGTGACGCCGACGCCGCGCTCCCATACCCGCATGCGTATGCGATCGGGCGACAGCACGGTCGCGACCTCCACGTTCACGCGCTCGGGAAACAACGGCGCATGTTCGATCCCAGGGCCGATCGCCGGCAAATCCACCGCCTCGGCGTCATCGACGAAGAACACCGCGTGGGGGTTGCCCATCGACACGCCGACCGGGTCCTTGAGCGCGCTGACAAAGGGCAGATGCAGGGTATCGGCCGGCTCGGCCAGCGGAATTTCCCGCCAGTCCAGCCTTGGCCACCCCATGTCGACCGACACGTCATCCCCCGCGCGCCAGCATTCCAGCACGCCGGCAGCGGTCTCGATCCGCGCGGTGTCCCAGCCGGTTTCCGCGAAGAGGAGAGAGGCGATACAGCGCGAGGCGTTGCCGCAGGTCGAGACATCTCCGCCATCGGCGTTGATGAAGCGGGCGCGCAGATCGGCCTTTCCCTCGGCCGGTTCGAGGATGACGATGGTGTCGCAGCCGACGCCCGCGCGCCGATCCGCGATCGCGACCGCGTCCGCCTTGGACAGCGCAAAGGCTTGATTTCGGGCGTCGAACACCACGAAATCATTGCCCAGCCCATGCATCTTGCGAAAGGGAATGCCCATGGCGCGGTTATATGGGGAACCGCCGCGCCAAGTCCAATCAGGAGCGGGTCGGCCAATGGTCTCCAACCGTTCTGGCCGCCTTATCTGGTCTGGATTTGCGCCACCGGTTGGACATCGGGGTCGTTCGCGAAATCCGCCGGGGCGATGAAGCCGAGCTGGTCCCAGTGGGGCGTAACGCCGGCGGCTTGGTAGCAGCGGGCGACATATTCGGAGCAGATATACTCGTCATCGGCGCCCAGAATACGGGGCATCGCGATGTCGAAACGCCCCACCAGAATCCGCAGGCCGATCTTCACCACCTCACGCATCGAAAAGCGGTGGCCCAGCCGGTCGAACGCGAAGGCGTTCATCGCCGCGATGGGCGAAGCTCCGGTTCGTTCGACGACGCCTTCGATCGCGCGGTGCCGGGCCAGCAGTATCTTGCCCGGGTAGGGGTGGATCCCGCCGCTGGTGCGGGAGATGAACAGGCTGAGCGGAACGGCGCGGACGCCGATCTTCTCCACGCATTCCAGCACGATGACGCGGTCGATTTCCTTGAGCCGAACGGCGATCGCGATGTGGCTCCAGAGGCTTTTCGTCGCCCAGCGAATGGCGCGCGAACCGCTATCCGTTGCCGAACACAACAACAGATCGGCGTCGCGAACCTGATCCCGAATCTCGTCATAGGGGGTCGGTTTCAGGGTTTCCAAAATATCGGTCGGGATGGTCATGAAGCGATCAATAAACATCGCTCAAAAGGGTTCCGCTTGCCGCGCGCCTCTTACCGGCCGTAAAATGACATCAACACAAACGGGAGGAAACGATGCTTAAGCCCAGGGCGCATGAGGCGATGAGCGACGCCGACGTCGTCGGCATCATGACGGATATGACGGCGAAGCTGGATGGCAAGGGCATACGCGACGCTAACCGCCAGACGATGGTCGATCTCGCGACCCGCCTGATCGCGCTCGCCAAGGAAGGCCGGCCGGAAGAGGCCCAGTCGTTCATCGAGGTGGACGCCGCCGAATACACCGACCCCGCAATGTTCGCCGCCGAGAAGCGCGCCATCTTCGACCGCACGCCCTTCGTCGCCGGCCTGTCGCGCGATGTGGCCGCGCCGGGCGATTACCTCAAGATCGACGATTTCGGCACGCCGATCCTGGTTACCCGCAACAAAGAGGGGCGCATCAAGGCGTTCGTCAATTCGTGTCGGCATCGCGGCGCGGCGCTGGTCTATGACGACCGCGGGACCAGCCGGGGCGGCTTTACCTGCCCCTATCACGCCTGGAGTTACGATTTGGACGGGCGCCTGCTCGGGATCAGTTGCAATGCGAGTTTTGGCAACCCGGACAAGACCGAACTCGGGCTCATTGAACTCGAATCGGAAGAACGGCACGGCATCGTCTTCGTGGCGCCCAAGCCCGGCCTCGCCATCGACTGGGACGCCTTCATCGGCCCGGCGCTCGATGCCGAACTGCCGCATTGGG
>CAJCJC010000458.1 GCA_903970575.1 Alphaproteobacteria bacterium | reverse complement strand
GCGACACTAGCGTTCGGCGCGCTTCAACCAGCGCCTCAAGGCGACCACGCCCCAGATGGCCTCGACCAGACCGAACGGCCAGGCGCCCTGGAGGAAGCCATAGGCGGAGCCCAGCCAGCACGCGCCGGCGAAAGCGAGAGTGTACCAGCGGCTCCTGTGTTCGAGCGCGTACGTGACCAGCATCGCGCTGACCGCGAACAGACCGAAAAGGGTTAGGGCATCCAAGGACGAGCCTAATACGCGTATTCGTCGAAGACGGGATCGACGGAGCCGTTCCAGCGGCCGTGATAAAGCGCCAGCATCCCGTCCGCCCTGGTCAGCCCAGTTTCCACGATGCGGTCGAGCGGATCGAGGAAGATGCCCTCATCCTGGCCCTGGGCGTTCAGCCGCGCCCGCGCCCGCAAGCCGGAGCGGGATATGGCGAGCATATCGCGAGCCACGTCTTGCACCGAACGCCCGGCGACGGTCGCCTCCAGCGCCGCCCGAGGGACGGCGGCCTTCAGTTCGGCGCGATCCGTCCGGGTCCATCCCTTGACCAGATCCCAGGCGGCGTCCAGCGCGGCCGCGTCATAGAATAATCCAGTCCACAATGCCGGGAGCGCGTCGATATGCGATTCAGGGCCGCCATCGGCGCCGCGCATTTCCAGATATCGCTTCAGCCGCACCTCGGGGAAGATCGTGGTCAGATGATCGGCCCAGTCGCTGAAGGTCGGAAGCTCCCCCGGAAAGCCTGGAAGTTCGCCCTTCAGGAAGTCGCGGAAGGATTGCCCGGAAACGTCGATATAGCGGCCGTTCCGCAGCACGAAATACATCGGCACGTCGAGCGCGTAATCGACATAGCGTTCGAATCCGAAACCGGTCTCGAACACGAATGGCAGGTCGCCGGTGCGATCGGGATCGGTGTCGGTCCAGACTTGCGCGCGGCGGCTCTTGAAGCCCGAGGGCTTGCCGTCGCGGAAGGGCGAATTGGCGAAGAGCGCCGTGACGACGGGCTGCAAGGCAAGCGACATGCGAAACTTTTTTACCATATCGGCCTCGGACCCGAAGTCCAGATTGGCCTGGATGGTGCAGGTCCGCAGCATCATGTCCTGGCCTTCCTGGCCCCGCTTGGGCATATAGGCGCGCATGATGGCGTAGCGCCCTTTGGGCATCCACGGGATCTCCGCCCGGGTGAGCGAGGGCTGAAAGCCAAGGCCGAGCGCGCCGATCCCAAGCGCCCCGCCCACCGCGAGCATCTCAGCCAGATGGGCGCTCACCTCCTCGGCGGTCTCATGGATCGAATCGAACGGCGCCCCGGACAGTTCGAACTGACCGCCCGGCTCCAACGAGACGTTCGCCATGCCCTTGACGAGGCCGATCAGCGTCTCGCCCTCGCGAACCTCCTGCCAGCCGCGCCGGGCGAGCCCCTCCAGCAGGGCGCGAACGCCAGCTTCGCCGTCATAGGGAATAGGGCCGTGGCCCGATCGCCGGAACAGGAATTTTTCATGCTCCGTGCCGACGCGCCAATCCGAGGGCGGCTTGCAGCCGCTTTCGAGATAGGCCGAGAGTTCTCGCTCGTCGGAAACGATCTCGCCGCCCGCGGTGGAAGGTACAGACATCGATCGCCTCAGGATTGGCTTGAAAATGCAAAGTTCAGGACACGAACTCGCCGCGAAACGGGGGACGCGATTCCGGCGTCGCCCCATCCCCGGCCAATGCCTGCCAGCAGGCGAGGGCCACGATCGCGGCGGTTTCAGCGCGCAGTAACCGGGGACCCAGACCAACCGGCACAACAAAGGGAAGTTTGCGCAACGCGTCAAGCTCGGCCGGCGCGAATCCGCCTTCGGGACCGATGAGAAAACAGGCCGAACGCCCCTTGCGGGACATGACGGCTTCCGCGATCGGCTCCGCGGCGCCGGCCTCGGCGCAGACGAACAAAATCCGCTCCGGCGGCCACCCCGCGATCAGTCGGTCGAACGTCAACGCCTCGCGTATCTCAGGAATATCCAGGCGTTCCGTCTGCTCCGCCGCCTCGATGGCGATATTGGTCAGACGTTCGATATTGACCCGCGAAGGCTCGGCCCGCCTTGTCATCACCGGCAACATCACAGAGACGCCCATTTCCGTCGCCTTTTCGGCGATCAGGTCGATCCGCGCCCGTTTGACCGGCGCGAAGGCCAACCAGATATCCGGACCGGCCATTTGCGGCCGGCGCATCGTCGTCACGAGCAGCCAAGCGCCGGCGCGGCCATAGGATTCGATGGCGCCGAGCCACTCGCCGTCACGTCCGTTGAATAACCCGACCTCGTCTCCGAGGGATCGCCGCATGACATTCTTGAGGTAATGCGTGCGATCATGATCGAGCACGACGCGATGGTTCGGACCGAGCGGATCGGAAACGAAAAGCCTGGGAATCATGACCCGTCTATACTGACTCGTCGTCGTCCCGGCTATAGGGCGGCGCATATCGAACGCGGTCGCTGGCGGGCGAGACCGTCAGCCTCTATATATCGGGATAATGACCGACATTTCGACCGCGCATACCGACCTCGTCTCCGGCGGCTGGATCGACCGTCGCATGCCGCGCTGGCTCCGGCCCTATCTGAAGCTCGCCCGATTGGACCGCCCGACGGGCATATGGCTGCTGCTGCTCCCATGCTGGTGGGCGATCGCGCTGGGAAGCCCAACGGCGCCGATCGGGATCGGCGTGACGATCCTCTTCACGATCGGCGCGATCGTGATGCGCGGCGCCGGGTGCACGGTGAACGACATTATCGACCGTAAGATCGACGCGAAGGTCGAACGCACCCGCGCGCGGCCCTTGGCGTCGGGCGAGATCGGGCTGTTGGGGGCGCTGGTCTTTCTGGCGATCCTCTTGTCGATGGGGCTGGCGGTTCTGGTGCAACTGACCTGGCTTACCATCTGGCTCGGCGTCGCGTCGCTGATCCTGGTCGCGGTCTATCCGCTGATGAAGCGACTGACCTGGTGGCCGCAGGCGTTTCTCGGGATCACCTTCAACTGGGGCGCGATCATGGGATGGGCGGCGGTGACCGACCGTGTGGGAGCGGCGGCGCTGGCGCTCTATGCGGCCGGCATTGCCTGGACCCTCGTTTACGACACGATCTACGCCCACCAGGATG
>CAJCJC010000457.1 GCA_903970575.1 Alphaproteobacteria bacterium | reverse complement strand
CCGCTCGCGCCCTATTCCGATATCGATCTGCTGGCGCTGGTTCCCTATAAGCGCACCGCCCGGGCCGAGCAGATTATCGAGTTCCTGCTCTATGCGCTGTGGGACCTCGGGCTCAAGGTTGGCCAGGCGGTGCGGTCGCCGGAGGATTGCGTCCGGCTGGGGAAGGCCGACGTGCTGATTCGCACCAGCATGATGGAGCGCCGATTCCTGGCGGGCGAGCGCGCTCTGTACGCGGATTTCGACCGGCGCTTCGCCAAGAGCGTCGAGACCAGCGACCGGCGCGGCTTCGTCGAGGCAAAGCTCGCCGAGCGCGACCAAAGGCATAAGCGCGGCGGCGATTCGCGGTACATGGTCGAACCCAACATCAAGGAGGGTAAAGGGGGGCTGCGCGATCTTCAGACGCTGAGCTGGATCGCGAGCGCGCTGCATGGCGTCGCCTTCATTCCGGCGCTGGCCCCGCTCGGCCTGCTGCTGGACGAGGAGGCGGCGCGGTTCGCCAAGGCCGAGGCGTTCCTGTGGGCGGTTCGCTGCCATCTGCATTTCCTGACCGGGCGGCCGGAGGAGAGGCTCTCCTTCGACGTGCAGGTCGAGATCGCGCGCCGGCTCGGCTATACCGATCACGCGGGCGCGGTCGCGGTCGAGCGCTTCATGAAGCATTACTTCCTGGTCGCGAAGGATGTGGGCAACCTGACCCGCATCTTCTGCGCCGCCTTCGAGGCCGACGCGCTGGGCCAGCCGCGATTCTGGCGCAGCCGGGCGCAGCGCAACCGGGTCGATGGTTTCGTTCTGGACGGCGCGCGCCTCAACATCGTCGCGGCGGACCAGTTCCAGAAAGACCCGGTCGACATGATCCGCCTGTTCGCGGCGGCGCAGCGCGGCTTCTATGACATCCATCCCAACGCCCTGCGCGCCATGACAAGGGCGCTACGCCTCATCGGGCCCGATCTCCGCGCCGACGCCGAAGCCAACCGCATCTTCCTGGACGGCGTCTTGACCGGCCCGGGCAATCGCGAGGCCAGTTTGCGCCGGATGAACGAATCCGGCGTGCTGGGCCGCTTCATTCCGGATTTCGGCCGCGTCATCGCCCAGATGCAGTTCGACATGTATCATTTCTATACCGTCGACGAGCACACGCTGAACGCGATCGGCATTCTGAGCCGAATCGAGAATGGCGAGAGCGCGGAAAAATTTCCGCTGGCCAGCGCGCTGATCGGGCAGATCGCGTCCCGCCGGGCGCTGGCGCTGGCGGTCTTCGTGCACGATATCGGCAAGGGGCGCGGCGGCAACCATTCCGAGATCGGCGGCGGCATCGCCGAGCGGCTGGGGCCGAGGCTCGGCCTCAGCGCCGAGGAAACCGAGACCGCCGCCTGGCTGGTGCGCTGGCATCTGGCGATGTCCGGCGTCATCACAAGGCGCGATATCGAGGACTCAAGCACCGTGCGGGATTTCGCCGCCCTGGTGCAGTCGCCCGAGCGTCTGAAGGCGCTGACGGTCCTGACCACCGTCGATATCAGCGCGGTCGGTCCCGGCCGCTGGAACAACTGGAAGGCCGGGCTGCTCGAGGACTTGTACAACCGGACGTCCGAGGCGCTGGCCGGCTCGGTCGGAACCGCCGAGGGCGCGGCCTCGGGCGCGGCGGAACGCGTGGCGCGCATCCAGGCCGAGGCGCGCGCCCTGCTGCCGGACTGGAGCGACGATCAGTTCACCCGGTTCAAGAACCTTGGCGCGCGGGATTATTGGCTGGCTTTCGACGCCGCCACCCATGCGCGCCAGGCGCGGCTGGTGCATGGCGCGGAGCGGGACGGCCATGCGCTGGCGGTGGAAACCCGGGGCGACGCGCAGCGCGACGCCACCGAGGTCACCATCCATGCCGCCGATCATCCGGGCCTGTTCGCGGCGCTGGCGGGCGCCTTCGCGATGTGCGGTCTGTCGATCGTCGACGCCAAGATATTCACGCTGGCCAATGGCAAGGCGCTGGACATTTTCTGGGCCCAGGATGTGAGCGGCGAGCCGCTGTCGGACGTCAAGCGCGCCCGGCTGATCTGCATGATCGAGCGCCGGCTGGCGGGCGATCCGCCGCCGGCGGAGGAATGGGCCAGACTCAAGGTCAAATCGCCGGCCCGCGCCCGCGCCTTCCGCGTGACGCCGCGCATCCTGATCGACAACGAGGCGAGCTCCACCCACACGATCATCGAGATCAATTGCGGCGACCGGCCGGGCTTGCTGCATGATTTGACGCTGGCGCTGACCGCGCTCAACCTTCAGATCGCCAGCGCGAAAATCTCGACTTACGGCCAAAAGGCGGTCGACGTGTTTTACGTCAAGGACATGTTCGGCCTGAAAATCGACGACCCGGCCAAGCAGAAGCGCGTGCGCCAGGCCTTGCTGGCGGCGGCCGAGGATGCGGCCCAGCATGACAAGGCGGCTCTGCCCACCACATGAATTTCGCCCGCGCCGTCTCGACCCTGGCCGGGCTGACGATGATCAGCCGCGTGCTGGGCTTTATCCGCGATTTGCTGACCGCCGACCTCTTGGGCGCCGGGCCTATGGCAGACGCGTTCTTCGTCGCGTTCAAGCTGCCGAATTTCTTCCGGCGCCTGTTCGCGGAGGGCGCGTTCAGCGTCACCTTCGTGCCGTTATTCGCCAAGACGGCGCATGCCGACGGACAGGAAGCCGCCGCCCGGTTCGCGGAGCAGGCGCAGGCGGTGATGCTGGCGATCCTCATTCCGCTGACCGTGGTTCTGCTGGCGCTGATGCCTCTGGTCATCCGGGTGCTGGCCCCCGGATTCACCGAGGGGGGCGAGCGTTACGATCTGGCGGTCAAGCTGTGCCGCATCACTTTCCCTTATCTGACGCTGATCTCGATCACCGCGTTGCAGGGCGGGGTGTTGAACGCGCTCGACCGCTATGGGCCGTTCGCGACGGCGCCGATCCTCTTCAATATCTGCCTGATCGGCGGGCTGGCGTTGACGCCGTTGTTTCCGAACGCCGCCTACGCCCTGTCCTGGGGAGAGTTCACGGCCGGCGTTGTCCAAGTTTTGTGGATGATGGGCTCTTGCCGGCGGGCGGGACTGAAGCTGAAGCTTCGGCTCCCCCGGTTGACGCCGCCGATCCGCCGTCTGTTCACGCTGATGGGGCCGGCCGCGATCGGCGCGGGGGCGGTGCAGATCAACGTCTTCATCGACACGATGATCGGCTCGCTGCTGCCCACCGGCGCGATTTCCCATCTCTATTACGCGGAGCGGCTGTATCAGCTGCCGCTCGCCGTCATCGGCGTGGCGATCGGCACCGCGCTGCTGCCGTCGCTATCGCGGTTCGTGCGCTCGGACGATAGGGCAGGGGCGAAACGGCTGGAGGCGCGGGCGATCGAGGCCTCGCTGTTGCTCTCGCTGCCGGCCGCGGTAGCGCTCATCGTCGCGGGACAACCGATCATGATCGCCCTGTTCGCGCGCGGGGCCTTCAGCGCCGAGAGCGCTGTTCTGACAGCGGGGGCGCTGGCGGGGTATTCGGCGGGCATCCCGGCCTATGTTTTGGCGAAGACCTTGTCCGCCGCCTATTTCGCGCGGGAGAACACGAAGACGCCGCTGAAATTCAGCCTGATCACGGTCGCGCTCAACACCGTGCTTGCCTTGTCGTTCGTGCTGATTTTGCATTGGGGCATCGTGGGTATTTCGGCCGCCACCGGCATCACCGCCTGGTTCAATGTCGGCATGCTGGCCTGGGGCCTGAACCGGCGCGGATTGCTCGGCATGGATGCGCGGCTCGCCTTCGTGCTGCCGCGCATTTTCCTGGCGACCCTGGTGATGGCCGCGGCGCTTTATGGCATTCAGATTCCGCTTGCTGGCTGGTGGTCGTCCGGTCTCGCCCATCGGGCGGCCGGGCTAGCGCTGCTGGTTGGCGGCGGGCTTGGCGTTTACGCCCTGATCATCGTGCTGAGCCGGGCGGCGACCAGGGCGGATATAACCGGCCTGTTGCGCAAGGAACGCCCGGCTTGACCGACCGACCGGGCAGGGCCGATAACCCCAGCCCACCAGAAACCCTGTCCCCGAGCCCATAGTGACCCGTATCCTCTCAGGCATGCAGCCGACCAACCAATTGCATCTTGGCAATTACCTGGGCGCGCTGAAAAACTGGGTGGCGCTGCAGGACCAGGGCGAAAATTTGTTCTGCGTGGTGGATTTGCACGCCATCACCGTACCGCAGGACCCGGAAACCCTCACCCGGTCGACCCGCGAGATCGCGGCCGCCTATATCGCGGCCGGCATCGACACCGCCCAATCGATCATCTTCGCGCAGAGCCATGTCTCGGCCCATGCGGAACTTGGCTGGATTCTGGGCTGCTTCACGCCGCTCGGTTGGTTGAACCGGATGACGCAGTTCAAGGAAAAG
>CAJCJC010000456.1 GCA_903970575.1 Alphaproteobacteria bacterium | reverse complement strand
ACGCGGTCTCGATATCGGCGGGCATCGGGTCCAGCGGCCGCTCGAACGCGTCGATGCCATAGCGCCTGATCATCTCGCGCAGCAAGCCGGCATGGCGCGCCTCCTCCACGCCCTGAAGGTCGATTGCCTCCCTGAGCACGGGGTCGGTCACGGTTTTCGCGAAAGCCTGCACCAGGGCCCCCGCCCGGCGTTCGGTATGCAGCACTTCCTGCCAGAACGGCACGGACTTCATCCGTTGCAACGCGGCCTCGTCAAGCTCCGGCCAGGGCAGCGTTTCGGGATCGAAATGCTGGTAGGTTTCCATGAAGTGGCGGCAGAACAGCGCCTTGTGCTCCTCCGACCCCACGGCGACGGTGGATTCCTTTTTCTTTCCCATGAAGCGGCGCGCCAGCTTCACCAAGCCTGGGAAAAAGCGGGGGCGCAGCAATCGCTGGTCGTATCCCGCCAGACGGCGGTCGTTTTCGGCCAGACACACATCCATCAGTTCGGGCAGGTTGATGTCGACGCCGATCTCGGACGCCCCGGTGACGGTGAAGTTGTTATCGTCCCGTCCGCCCAGGCCGCGCGCGATGGACATGCGCTCCCACGCCAGAAAAGCCCATACGGCCATGATCTTGGCCTGGAAGAGGGGCTTGCGCCACCACGGCAGGTTGCGGCGACGCCAGGCCACCCAGTTGACGAAGAAGGTGATGTGTCGCCCCTCTTCCTGCATCACGGGCTCGAATGTGTCGACCAGCGCCGGCGGGAAAAATCCGGACCGCTTGGCGGTTTCGAACAATCCAAAGGCGAAGAAACTGTCGATGCATTCGCTGTAGCCGGTGACCATGAAGGCCCATTCCGGATAACGCGGGGTGACGTACGGGGGTTCGGGCTCCAGCTCGATTCCATAGGCCTGGACGAGGTTGGCCAGCACAAGCTTGTGCCGCGCCTCCTCGAACCCGTTCAGTTCCACGGCTTCCTTCAGCAACGGATCGTCGATGAGGTCGGCGTAGGATTTGACCCTGAGGCTGGCCTTGCCCTCGGTCTGCACGGCGATGTCCCAAATCGGCAGGCGGATCAGGCGTTCGCGCGCGGCGGGCTCCAGTTCCGGCCAGTCGATAACCTGGGGCTTGTAAGGATTGAAGGTGTCGAGCAGCATGCGGCTCATCAATCGCCGATGCGCGTCGCTGCCGATTTTGACCGGCCCCTGCTCTTCCCCCCGCCAGACCCGCTGCGCGCGGTCGGCGTCTTCGATCATCGTCATGTCCATCGGACCGTCCTCACTTTTTCATTCCGCGCATTGTGCATAATCGGGGCGCGCCGCGCGACTGATTTTATGTTGGGCGCTATGGGGCGCGGGGAAGGGCAATGTACAATATTCCTAATATGCCGAGACAGAAAGCGCGGGCGTCGCGAGACCCAACCAGTGACGAACGCCGGGAATACGCCTTAGAACCAGCCGCTCGACAAGAAGAACGAACAGCATCGACAGGCCCAGCAGCGGCAGCAAGAGGCAAAGGCTGACGATGAAGGCCGCAAGCCCGATGGAACGCCCCCGGCCGGGCGGCGCGGTCGGCGCACCCAGGATTCCGGCCGCGCGTCGACGCCACCACAAGACGATGGCGCTGACGCTCATCAGAAACAGCCCCGTGGCCGTCGCTTCGCTGATCGCCTGGTTGGCCCAGCCGAAAAGCTGTCCCTCATGCGCCGCGACGCCCACCGCGACAATGCGGTCGATGGTCTTGCGCTGATCGAAATCCACGCGGTTCAGGATCGCCCCGGTGTTGCCGTCGAGCGCAAGATCGGTGCGCAATGTGCGATTCTGCGTATCCGATCTGGCGGTCCAATTCGTGGCGCCGCTCTTGGGCGGCGAGATCACCACGGGATAGGCAAGGCCAAGCGGGGCGACTGTCGCGACCATCTTGTCGATCGCGCCGTAATCCGTTGTCGACGTGGGCCGGCTTCGGCCCATCGCCATCCCAGGCATCCCGCCCATCTCGTCAACCAGCGCGGTCGCGCCCACCGACCAATCCTGATGCGCCGCGGTCGACCCGGCGAAGTGCCGAATCTCCTTCAAGTAACCGCCCCAACTCTTGGCCCAGGGCAGACCCGACATCAGGATGAATAGCGCGAAGGCGGAAATCCAGATTCCGGTGACGGCATGCATGTCACGCCAGAAGACGCGGCCGCCCCTCCTAAGCCTTGGATAGACGATGCCGGCGAGACCCGCGGCGCGACGCGGCCACCACAGATAAAGCCCCGTCACGATCATCACAACCGCCCAGGACGCCGCCAGTTCGATAATGATCGAGCCGGTATTGCCCGCAAGAAGCTGCCCATGCAGCTTGAAGATCACCCGCATCAGCCGGTCTTCCTCCGGCGCGGTCTTCAGGATTTGCAGCGTCGCGGGATTGACATAGACCCTGATGAGATCGGATTTGCGACCCACGATGATGCGCGCCGCCGACTGGAATGTTTGGGGCAGTTCATAGGCGCGGAAACTTGCGCCCGGAACGGCCTTGA
>CAJCJC010000455.1 GCA_903970575.1 Alphaproteobacteria bacterium | reverse complement strand
CCTGCCGGCGCGCGAGATAAGCGTGAAGGACGGCGTCGTTTCACATCCTTCCGGCAAGAGCGCTGGATTCGCAGCCCTGCTCCCAGCCGCCAGCGCGATTACGCCGCCGCCCGATCCAATCCTCAAGGATCAGGCCACGTTCACGCTTGTCGGCACGGACCGGGTGCGCCGCAAGGACAGCCAGGCCAAGAGCGACGGCAGCGCCCGATACACTCAGGACGTCCATATGCCGGACATGCTGGTGGCGATGGTCGCCCACGCGCCCAAATTCGGCGCCTCGGTTCAGTCGTTCGACGCCACTGACGCGCACAAGATTCTGGGCGTCGTCGAGATCATCCAAATCCCGACCGGCGTCGCCGTTCTGGCGCGCCACACCTATACCGCCAAGCTGGGTCGCGACGCGCTGAAGATAAATTGGGACGAATCCAAGGCGGAAACGCGCGGAACCGACGCCATACTGGCGGACTATAAGCGGATCGCCGCAGGGGATTCAGGCGATCTGAAGCCCATGCCGTTCGACGGCAAGGGAGATTCAGGGACGGCGGCGGGCGGCGCGCCTGTCGATTTCACGTATGATTTCCCATTCCTGGCGCACGCCACGATGGAGCCGATGAACTGCGTCGCCCGGGTGGACGGCCATGGTTGCAAGCTGACCTACGGCGCGCAAATCCAGACGCTCGATCAGATCAATACTGCGATGGCCATCGTGACTCTGCCCGGCAAGGTTGAAATCGAGACCTTGTTCGCCGGCGGATCGTTCGGGCGCCGCGCCAGCGTCAATTCCGATTACGTGATCGAATGCGTCCAGATCGCCAAGAAAATCGGCGGCGGCAGGCCAGTGAAGCTGGTGTGGACCCGCGAGGATGACATGACCGCAGGCCGCTACAGGCCGCTGACGCATCATGCCTTGCAAATCCGCACCGACGCCGAAGGCTACCCTAGCGTATGGCGGCACAGGGTCGTCACCCAATCGATCCAGAAAGGTATGCCTGGGGCGCCCAAGTTCGACGACACGACCGTCGAGGGGGTCAAGGGCTCGCCCTACTTGAAGGCCACGCCCGTCGTCGACGCGGCGGTCTACATGCCGGATTTGAAAGTGCCGATCCAGTGGTGGCGCTCGGTGGGCGCGACCCACACCGCCATGGTGATGGAGCACACGATCGACCAGTTGGCCGGCAAGGCCGGGAAGGACCCGGTCGAGTATCGCCGCGCGCTCTACGCCAAGGCTGGGGACTCCGCCGCAAGGCATTTGGCGGTGCTCAACCTCGCGGTCGAGAAATCCGGTTATGGGGCGCCGCTCGAATCCGGCTGGGCGCGCGGGGTCGCCGTGCACGAGTGCTTCGGCACGGTTGTCGCCCAAATCGCCGAGGTCAGCCTCGTCGATGGCGCGCCCAGGGTGCGCCGGGTCGTGGCCGCGGTCGATTGCGGAACGGCGATCGCGCCGAACCAGATCGCGGCCCAGATAGAGGGCGCCGTCTGTTATGGCCTCTCAGCCGCCCTCTACGGCCAGATCACCCTCAAGGACGGCGTGGTGGAGCAAACCAATTTCGATACGTATCGGGTGCTCCGCGTGAACGAGACGCCGCATGTGGAGACTTATATCCTGCCGTCCAACAACCCGCCCAGCGGAATCGGAGAGCCGGGGACGCCCCTGATCGCGCCTGCGATCGCCAATGCGCTGCTCGCGCTGACCGGCAAACCAACGACGAGCCTGCCCTTTGTAAAGGCATAATCTAGCGCGAATTTCATACCCTAATTCGCAAAGCTGCCACTAGCGGAAATGCGGTTGCTTCCCCGGAAGGGCGCAACCCTGGAGAGCCAAAATTCCGCCCAGAGCGGGGCTGGGATCGTTATACCGCGCCCATTCGTCCCAAGATTTGTGTGCGACGCCCGATCCCGGATACTTAAGGATGCTGAATCGACTCCTCGGGATTGCGGGTAAGAACCATCATGGACTCCATCCTACGCGCGCTCTTTGATCCATCGGGTTTGACGCCGCACGGGTTTTGCCTGTTGTGGGAACCGGGATTGCTCTGGATTCACGCCGCGTCGGACGCGCTGATCGGCATTTCCTATTACTCGATCCCGCTGGCGCTGATCTATTTCGTCCGGCGACGGCGCGATCTGGAGTTCAGTTGGATCATCTGGTTGTTCGCCGCCTTCATCCTCGCCTGTGGCACCACGCATTTTATGTCCATCCTCACCCTGTGGGAGCCCGCTTATTGGCTGGACGGCGCGATCAAGTTCCTAACCGCGATCGTTTCGGTGGCGACCGCGATCATTCTTTGGCCGCTGATACCCAAGGCGCTGGCGGTGCCTTCGGCGCAAGCGCTACGCGAAGTGAATACCGAACTGGCGCGCCAGATCGCGGAGCGCGACCAGGCCGAGGCTGCGCTGAGGGCCAGTGAAGCGCGCGTCCGGCAAATGCAGAAGATGGAGACCATCGGGCAATTGAGCGGAGGAATCGCACATGATTTCAATAATTTACTGACGGTGATGATGGGCGGGCTTGACACCATCGAGCAGCAGCTTCCCAAGATCGCGCCCGGGCCGGTCGTGAATCGAATCCAAAAATCGCAGGCGATGGCCTTGAAGGCGGTGGAGCGCGCGGCCGTCCTGACGCGTCGGTTGCTGGCCTTTTCCCGGCGGCAGCCATTGGAGCCGAAGCTGATCGACGCTAACAAACTGATCGCCGAGACATCTGAACTCCTACAACGGACGCTCGGCGAGACTATCGCTCTGGAAACCGTGACGGCCGCCGGATTGTGGCTGATCCGGGCGGATAACCACGAACTCGAAAATTCCCTGCTGAACATGGCGGTCAACGCCCGGGACGCGATGCCCAATGGCGGCAAGCTCACGATCGAGACCGGTAATACGTTTCTCGACGACTCATATGTCGGCCAGATCGCCGAAACCATTCCGACGGGCCAATACGTGATGATCGCGGTGACCGATACAGGAATTGGAATGGACGCGGCCACCCGAGAGCGGGCGTTCGAACCGTTCTTCACCACCAAGGACGTCGGCAAAGGCACTGGGCTCGGTCTTAGTCAGGTTTACGGATTTATCCGTCAGTCGAGCGGCCATGTCAGAATCTACAGCGAGCTTGGCCAGGGCACCACAATCAAACTCTATTTGCCCCGGCAAACGGGCGATGTGGGCGAGGCCGAGGCCGAAGCCGCCCGAGGCGCGCCACCTGAACGCGGCCACGGGGAAACCATCCTCGTGGTCGAGGATAATGACGACCTCAGAGCTTATAGCACGAGCGCGATCTCGGATATGGGCTACACCGTGTTGGAGGCCGCGACCGGCAAGGAAGCGCTGGAACTCATCGACTCATCCCCGCAGATCGCTCTCCTCTTCACCGATGTCGTTCTGCCTGGGGGTATGAATGGCCGCCAGATCGTCGACGAGGCGCTCAAGCGGCGACCGCTGCTTAAAGTCCTGTACACGACCGGCTATACGCGAAACGCGATCGTGCATAATGGAGAGCTTGATCCTGGCGTTCAGCTCATCGGCAAACCTTTCGCCCTTGTCGATCTGGCGGCGAAGCTGCGGGCGATCCTGGATGGGGTCGGATAGGCTTTGCTTGGGAACGCAGGCGACTATGTCCCGTCGCCACCGTTTATCATCCAGGGAATTCCGAACCGATCTGTCAGCATTCCGAAGCGCGCGGCCCAAAATGTTTGCTGAAGCGGCATCCGAATTCCCCCACCCTCCGCGAGGGCCGCGAAAATCCTCTCCGCCTCGGCGATATTGTTGAGCGTGATGATAATGTTAAAGCCGCTCGGCGGCGTGTACTGACCCGGCGGAGAATCCGAACCCATGAGAAGTTTATCGCCGACCTTGAGCCGAGCATGCATGACCTTGTCGAGCCAATCATGCGGCGTCCTAGCCGCCATCGGCGAGCCGGCGTGAGTCATCATCATGATTATCTCGCCCCCCAGGCAGCGTTCATAAAATTTAAACGCCGCCTCGCAGTTCCCTTCGAACGTCAGATATGGATCGATCTCCATTTCCTTCCTCCCTATTCTAACAGCAATTCCCGCAGTCGCTCCCGCTTTGCTGCGTTGAACCCGGCGGTTTTTTCGAGATAGCCTTCCACCGAGCCATAATCACGCATAACGGCGCCGATCGCGGCATCTAGGTAATCCTGATGGACACCGCACAGCATGCGCAACATGGCCTCGCTCGGCGTAACGCGGTCGCCGACCACGCTTTTAAGGTAACCCGCCGACGCGGCCATCATCCGCGCAATGTCAAGATAGCGTGCGGTCAGCATATAATCGTGCCGCACGATCTCCATCGGCGCGCCAAGCGTTAGAAGCAGGATCGCGATTGTGAAACCCGTGCGATCTTTCCCGGCGGTGCAATGAATCACGGCCGGGAAACGGTTGCCGCTGACCAGGTCGTCCAGGACCACACCCAGCTTTCCCTGGAAAGATAAGGGCAGCAAGCTGTAAGTGGCCAGCATCATGCGCCTTATGCCGACCTCCGTCGGGTCGGCGACAATGATGTCGAGCAACAACTCAGCTCCAGCCCGCACATCCGCGCCGATATCGAGCTTGCGCGTCTCGCATGCGACGCCCGTCGGCCAATGGCAAGGCGCCTGCTCGGCTTCCCGCGCGCCGCGCAGGTCACAAATATACCGGATGCCGATGTCACCCAGCATGTCGATATCCGCGGCGCTCGGCCCCACCACCATCTGCGATCTGAAGATCAGCCCGGAACGAACCTTACGGCCATCCTCCGTGGGATAGCCGCCGATATCCCTGAAATTCGGCGCGCATTCCAAAAGGCGCTTCGGCTCGCCAAGCTGCATCATATCCCTCCGTCGTGATTGCAGCTTTCTAATAAAGCGGCGCGATGCGTTCGCGAAGAAATCGTTTCAGGCGAAGATTTTGTGGAATGTCGGCCAGGAAGCATTGCCGCATCGCTCGTCGGTGGAACAGGCGCAGCAGCCGCTCATCCCACTCCGGCCCGGCGCTTTGCACGAACGCTTCCAGCGCCGCTTCGGCTTCATCGGCGTCGGCGGGCGCATCGCTTAGAATGGCCAGCAAATCCGCCCGATCAGCGCGGTCGAGCGCGCCGCCAAACCGGGCGCGACGCGCCAGATACGCGGTTTCGGCCTCGGCCTTGCCGCGCTGGTATCGCTCCATATCGCCGGAAGCCGGAATCCGCTCGATCGCGTGAGCCAGCATACGCAAATGAACGCTGTCAGCGTTGGTGGTTGGCTCCGGTTCCAAAAATGGATCGAGCGTAACAGCCATGGCTTCCGCCATCGCCTCCAGCGCGATCCGGAGCGACCCATGATAATAGACGAAATACTCGAAATAATCGGTTTGGGGAGTCGGATTGACCATCACGTCGCTTATCAGCAGCGCCGACGCCGCGGCGAAGGCGACCAGATGAAAGCGTAGCGCCGTCAAGTCGACCGTCGTCCCCGATAGTTCGGCGTAACGCCGGGTGATCGTTGCCGCCGTTCCGGTTTTTTCGCTGAGATCGCGCATGCGGATGCAGGCGAGATCGAAGAGCGGATCGCCGATGCACGCCATTTCCAGATCCATCACCGCGACAAGGCCGTCGTCGCGATACAGCATCTGGAAAGCGTCGCCAGTGATAAACGCAGGTTTGATCGCGCCAGGCGGAACGTTGCGATGGATCCAACGCCGCAGAAACGCCGTGCACGGCTCGGGCGTGGGCGCGGACTCGTTCTTGCGGGACAGATACATGGTCTCAACCCGCTTGAACTGTGTGAGACGCAAATCCGCCGGGTCGTCGGACATCGCAAATCCCGCGGCTATGAATAAGGCAGGGTCGAGGGCATGAAACGCCACCATCGCCGCGACGTACTGATCGACGATCCGGTCGCGCGCGGCGATATCCGCGACGCCTTCCAGCCTAGACTGACCATCCAGCCGCTCCATGACGATTGCGTCCGCCTCTTCGCAATAACCATATTGAAAGGGGGCCTTGATCCCGTTCGCGTGAAGAATGCCAAGCGCCGCGCCCTCGAGCCTGAGCGGCGTCATGGCGTGCGTCTCGCGCCCGCCCTTAACGTACAAGGGCGCGACCTCGCCGTCGCGCTCGACATCGACGATCCAGGCCGCCCGCCACCGCGCCTGCGGCTCAATGCGCAGAACCTTGCCAATATGGCGCTCGATCCAGGCGATAAGCTTATCTTCTTGCGATTCTGACGACGCGTCGTCCATGTGCCCTCCCCGATTTCGCGCGGGCGTCGCCTCTAAGGGACGCCTTATGCATTCATGCTTGTCCTTAACAAGCGGACAGTCAACGGGCGACAGGCGGCGCTTGAAACGATCAAAAATCGACGACGCTCCCATCGACTGATTATATCGTTATTTGTTCAATTTTTTTATGCCGTTTCTATGCAGAGTTTTTCTGGTTTATCCGGTTCCACTGGTTTAGATAGATCGTCTTTCACGTCCAATGATCGTAGAGGAGCATGAAGCAGATGCCGAAGAGCCACGAGACCGAACTCAATGGCGCCGCAGCCGAAACGACCACCGAGCCGAAGGCCGCGACGGAAGCGACCACCAATTCCTTTACGAAGCCTTCCGAAGAGCTGATGACGAAAATCGCGACGGTCGGCGCCATCGGCGTTGTCGCGGCGCTGTTTGAAGTTGCGTTGATCCCCGGAATGCTGATCGGCGTCGGCGCGATGCTCGTTCCAGCCGCCTTGCCGAAACTGGCCGAGGGGGCCCAGCCATTGTTCCGTAAGACAGTGCGCGGCGCCTATAAGCTCGGCCAAAAGACTCGCCATGCATTCGCAGAGGCTCAGGAACAGGTTCATGACATCGTCGCCGAGGCGAACGCCGAGGCGGTTCAGCCGACCGCCGCTTAAGATTAAGGATCGTTATGAGCAAGAAAGCTCATGTCGCGCACCACATCCCCGGTCGAATGCGGATTATAATCCAGGCCGGCCGGGGCAACCCCGCACTGCTTGACCAGACGCGAAGCCTGCTGGCGGAGATTCCAGGCATAGAAAAAGTCGTCGTCAAACCCGATTCCGGAAGCATACTGCTGCATTATGACTATGAGCAGGCCGAAGCTTTTGAAGCCACGCTAAGGCGCATTATACCGGCGCCAACACCGCCGGAAGCGAAAACGCCGTTGGAAAACCGTGAATTGCCGGGCAATGAGTTCGACGTCATGACCCGCGAACTGGAAGCGGAGGCCGAACGCATCGCCGCGCGTTCCCATACGGCCCGGGTTATCGTCGATTTCTTCAAGGATTTCGATCATCAGGTGAAACGCGCCACCAACAACGCCATCGATCTCAAAATCGTCCTGGCTCTCGGCCTCGCGATTGTGACGTTCCTGGAGATTGGCGCGGAGGCCGCGACGCCGATGTGGATCACGCTTGTCCTATTCGCGCTCAATCACTTTCTCGAGACCCATCCGCCGCATCCCGCGTCCGACGCGGCGCAGAGGCCGACGGGCCTGGGAGGCGCCCTGGCGGCGGCCTAACGGCCATGCGCTATAGCGTCAAACACGCCATTCCGGGCAGGATCAGGCTATATATCGCCGGACTTGGATTCGAGGCAGCAATATCCGAGGCCGTGCAGGCTTGGCTTCGGAGTCAAAGCTGGGTTCGCGATGTGCGCGTGAATATGGGCTGCGACAGCCTTGCCGTCGCCTACGATCCGGCAGCGGAGGAACAGATTCAGGGCCTTCTCGCCTTTCTCGGCGGCGCCACACGCAAGGAACTCCTGGCGCTGGTTGCTATGGTCGAGCCGGTCCAGGCAAAGCCGATCCGGTCAGCGGCGGAAACGCCCAAACGCCAGGAATATCCGATGGTGCTGCCGAGCCTGTCGCTAGGCCTGGCGTTTTTCGCGAACCCGGCGGCGGTCGCGGTCAACACACCGCTCATCCTCTGGAACGCCGCGCCGATCTTCCGCCGCGCCTGGATGATATGGAGCACGGAAAAACGCCTGAATGTCGATTTCCTGGATGCGCTCGCGATCAGCGCCTCCCTGCTCCAGGGCATGACGATGACTGGCGCGATCATCACCTGGCTGGTGCGGCTGGGCGATTGGATCCGGGACCTGACGGCGGCGGGATCGAAGAAGGCGATCGGACAGCTTTTGGAGTTCCAGGACAAGAACGCCTGGTTGGTGCGGGATGGGGCAGTTGTTTCCGTGCCGGCCTCGCAGCTCGCGGAAGGCGACGTGATCGTCGTCTATCATGGCGAGATGATCCCAGTTGATGGGGAGGTCATTGAAGGACGCGCCACGGTCGATCAAAAGACGATCACCGGCGAAAGCCTTCCGGTGGTGCGGAGCAAGGGAGACACCGCCTTCGCCGCGACGATCGTGCAGGACGGGCAGATTCGCATTCGCGCGCTGCGCGTTGGGATCGGCACCACCGCTGGACAGATCGCGACCCTAGTGGAATCCGCGCCCATAGGCGACACGCGGATGCAGAATCACGCGGAGCGGCTCGCCGACAGGCTGGTATTGCCGACCCTGTCGCTCGCCGTTGGCACGGCGCTGGCGACGGCGGATTTCAATCGCTTCCTGTCGCTCGTCATCATCGATTACGGCACCGGCATCCGCGTCGCCGCGCCAACATCCGTGCTGTCATCCATGACTTACGCGGCTCGATCGGGCATCGTCGTCAAGAGCGGCCGCCATATGGAGCGGCTGGCGGAGATCGACACGGTCCTGTTCGACAAGACCGGCACGCTCACCCGCGGCGTTCCGGCCGTTCGCGACGTCGTGACCTACAGCAACGCCATGCCGCCCGATCACCTGCTCAGCCTCGCCGTGGCGGCGGAGACCCACCTCAAGCACCCCGTCGCCGATGCGATCCGCATTCGCGCACGCGAGCTAAACCTCCAAATCCCGGATTGCGACGAGGCTCAGTATCATGTCGGGCTCGGCGTCGAGGGGCAGGTTAACGGCAACTACGTGCATGTCGGCAGCGAGCGCTTCATGCGCCGCTCTGACATCGCGATAGATCCGGCGGCGGGCGACCGCGCCGCCTTCGACGAGCGTGGGGAATCCTGCATGTATGTCGCGGTCGACGGCAAACTGGCGGGGCTGATCGCCTATGCCGACCAGATCAGGCCCGAAAGCCCGGAGATAATTCGCACGTTGCACGCCATGGGCATCCGCAACACGATCATGTTGACCGGGGATAATACGGCGGTGGCGAACGCCGTTTGCCGGCGCCTGGGCCTGAGCGGCCATCGCGCCAATATGCTGCCAGCCGACAAGGCGGAGGCGGTCCAGGAACTCCAGCGCGAAGGCCGGGTTGTCGCGATGATCGGCGACGGCATCAACGACTCGCCGGCGCTCAGCTTCGCCGATGTCGGAATCGCGATGAAGCATGGCGCGGACATCACGCACGAATCCGCCGATATCGTCCTGATGGAGGATTCGCTGTGGAAGCTGGTGAAGGTGATCGAGGTCTCGCGCGGCGCTGTCGGCCTCATCAAGCAGAATTATGCGATCGTTACCGGGCTGAATACGTTGGCGCTGGCGCTGGCGCTCCCCGGCGGGCTGGTCAGTCCGGAGCTGACGGCCGTGATCAGTAACGGCTCGGCGATCTTGGCCAGCATGAACGGCGTACGGCCGCTTTTGTATCAGCCATGACCGGCGCGCCGGTCGACGCGGCGTCCCCCGGCGCGCCGGCCGAGAGCCTGCTCTCAGCTGTCGACCGGGAGGCTCTGGCGCGCGCCGTCCGTATGCTCGAACGACCAAGCTTCGCCATGAAACTGGCCGACGCCGCGGGCCAGCCGATCAACCGGATCATAGGCATATTGCCGAAATTTGCGTTCCGCGCGCTGACCAAGCCGATCGAGGCGGCGATATTCCAATGTCTCGAGGTCGCGATCCAATCGCTTGACGAACTTCCCGAGGACGGGCCCGCGGAAACGCCATCCCGCTGGCTGCCGCGGGTAATGTCGGGATTGAGCGGCGGCGTCGCCGGCTTTTTTGGGGCCGGGGCGATGGCGCTTGAGCTGCCCGTGACGACAACCTTCATGTTGCGCTCAATCGCCGAGATCGCCCGGCATAATGGCGAGGATATTGCGCGGATCGAGACACGCATGGCTTGCCTCGAGGTGTTCGCACTTGGCGATTCGCGCGAGGGCCGGCGCGGCGATGTCAGCTATTACGCAACAAGGGCGGTAATCGCGAAGCTGGCGGCGGACGTGGCTGCGCTCGCGATCCAGCGCGGCGCCATCGACGCCACATCGCCGGTTGTCATGCGCATGGTCGCTGAAATGCATCGCGCTTTGGCGTCGCGGTGTCCGAGCGGGTCGCCGCGACGGCGGTGCCGGTGGTTGGAGCTGTCGGCGGCGCGGCCGTCAACATCATGTTCATGGAGCATTTTCAGCACATTGCCGAAGGGCATTTCCTGGTCAGGCGGATGGAGCGACTCTATGGCGCCGCGACCATCCGCGCCGCTTACGCCACCGCCGCAGCCCGCCTGCCGCACAAGACCAATCTGCGCGGGCTAAACAAGTTGGCGCGGGCATGACGCCGCTGGCGCGTCTCTCCCCTTCCATGGCGCCACCGTCCGGAGCGGTCGATCAGAGACTCGCCGGGCTAAAACGGATGCGCCGCACCGCGACTATGCTGCTTGTCGGGGTCGCGGTTGTTTTCGTCATGGTCTCCATTGGCGCCGCGCGCTATCCCTCCGCGGCGCCGTGGCTCGATTATGTTCGCGCCTTCGCCGAGGCCTCCGTCGTGGGCGCCTGCGCCGACTGGTTCGCCGTCGTCGCTCTGTTTCGTCACCCCCTCGGAGTTCCGATTCCCCACACCGCCATCGTTCCACGCAACAAGGCCAAGATCAGCCAGACCATCGGCGGCTT
Source organism: Alphaproteobacteria bacterium (assembly GCA_903970575.1). Classification (GTDB taxonomy): domain Bacteria; phylum Pseudomonadota; class Alphaproteobacteria; order BOG-932; family Roseiterribacteraceae; genus BOG-932. The sequence goes on along the minus strand of CAJCJC010000455.1, from coordinate 78 downwards.
TGTCATCAATAACTTCCTGATACCCTCAGTTCTAGAATCGCGGCTTGAGACTTTGGACGTCGCGGGATGGTGGAGCGA
>CAJCJC010000454.1 GCA_903970575.1 Alphaproteobacteria bacterium | reverse complement strand
GGCCGCCCGACCGCCGCCAGGGCTTCCGCCGAGGCAAGTCCGATGCCGGATGCGCCGCCGGTGACGATCACCGCGGTCGAGGGGGCGCCGAGGCGGGGAGAATAGCTGGTGGTGGGCATATTTTAACTCGACCTCTCGTTTCGGCTCGTCGTCACCGCGATGAACGCGCGAGTCATTAACCGCTTGCGCGAAAGTGGCCAAATGGTTCCGACCTGGCGCACGCTGAAATCCATGCTAAACAGCTTATTGGGGTAACATTTTAGTAACTATAGTTCGGCGAGCCTGAATCTTCTGGGAGAAACACGTCGATGCCGAATCCTGGAACTCTGACCGCGCGCGAATTTACCCTGCGGGGCGTCATCCTCGGGGTTCTGATTACCTTTATCTTCACCGCGGCCAATATTTATCTGGGTCTCAAGGTCGGGCTCACCTTCGCATCTTCGATCCCGGCGGCGGTGATTTCGATGGCGGTGCTGCGGCTGTTCAAGGGTTCGGGCATTCTCGAGAACAATATCGTTCAGACGATCGCATCCGCGGCCGGTACTTTGTCATCCATCATCTTCGTGCTGCCCGGCCTCGTCATGGTCGGCTACTGGGCCGGATTCCCATTCTGGCAGACCGCGGGCATCTGCGCGGTTGGCGGCACGCTTGGGGTGATGTTCACCGTGCCGCTGCGCCGCGCCATGGTCGTGGAAAGCGACCTACCCTATCCTGAGGGCGTCGCCGCCGCCGAAATCCTAAAGGTCGGCAGTCCGGCCGAGGGCGCGCCGCCGCCGGCGGCAGGTGAGCCCGGTTTGCGCGACGTGGCAATCGGGGGCGGCCTTTCGGCGGCGTTCGCGCTGATCAGCAGCGGGTTTGGCGTGTTCGCGACGGAGCTGAATGGCATTTTCCGTATAGGCGCGACGGCGACCGGGATCGGCGCCGGCATGTCGCTGGCATTGGTTGGCGCCGGCTACTTGGTCGGCATCGTGGTTGGTCTCGCCACGCTCACTGGCGTTCTGATTGCCTGGGGCGTCGCCGTTCCGATTCTGGTTTATTTGCATCCGGCGGTGGCTGGAAGCGATTTTGCTTCCTATGTCAATGGGTTGTGGCGAAGGGATGTGAGGCTGATTGGAGCCGGGACGATCGCCGTCGCGGCGATCTGGACTCTGATCCAGCTATTCGGGCCAATGGTGAAGGGCATTCGCGCCTCGCTCGTCGCTGTCGCCCTGGTGCGGGCGGGCAGAGGCGCGGCGGTTCCTGAAACCGAACGCGACCTACCTTTTGACGCTGTCGTCAGAATCAGCCTGCTTCTGATGTTGCCGCTCGCCGGCATTCTCTATTATTTCATCGGGCAGTCCGGCGTGTTCAGCGGCGCAACGCTGTGGCTGCTGGTCATCACGGGCACTCTCTTTTCCTTCGTCGTGGGTTTTATTGTCGCCACGGCCTGCGGTTACATGGCTGGCCTGATAGGATCGTCGAATAGTCCCATTTCCGGAATCGGCATATTGGCTGTCGTGTCGGCGGGTCTGCTATTGGTCGCGGTGCTGGGACATGCGCTGGACGATCCCGCGGTTCAGAAACAGGCGATCGCCGTCGCCTTGTTCGTGACGGCCGTCGTGCTCGCAGTCGCCACGATCTCTAACGACAATCTGCAGGACCTGAAAACCGGGCAATTGGTCGGCGCCACGCCGGCGCGCCAGCAACTGGCGCTGATCGTGGGCGTTATCGCGGGCGCGGCCGTCATTCCCCCGATCCTGGAGCTTATCTATCAAGCCTATGGTTTCGCCGGCGCCCTGCCGCGCCCGGATATGGATCCCAACAAGGCGCTGGGGGCGCCGCAGGCAACGCTGATGTCGGCGCTAGCGACTGGAATCCTTTCCGACAAGCTTGATTGGACGATGATCATGATCGGCATAGGTGTCGGTGTTTCACTGATCGTTATCGACGAAATCTTAAAAAAACTCGGCGGCGCGGCGCGCCTGCCGCCTCTTGCGGTAGGGCTCGGCATCTATCTTCCGGCTGCGGTTACGACCCCGGTAACGATTGGCGCCGTTGTCGGCTGGCTTGCTGATCGCAGCCTTAAGGAGCGGGCGGCCCGTGCTGGCGCGGCGTTCGAAATTTACGCCGAATTGCCGAGGCGACGCGGCGTTTTGCTCGCATCTGGGCTCATCGTTGGGGAAAGCCTTATAGGCGTGATTCTCGCGGCGCTGATCGTCGCGGTGAACAATCAGGCGCCGTTGGCGCTGGTTGGGGACGATTTTACCCCGATCGCCGAATGGTTGGGTGGGGGCGCGTTCCTGGTGGCTTGCGCCGATCTCTACCGGCGGGTGGCGCGTTCGAGGTCCGCATGGCCGAACGAGGGTTAAGGCAGCCGAACCGCGACGCGGATATTGTTCGCTTCCCTGAATATCGCGTCGTTTGCGATATTGATGAGCGTTCAAAATCTTTAGTATTGACCTGTCGTCTTTTCCACGGCGACGACCACATCCTGACGATGAAGAACGAGTCCGTCGCGGATCGCGAAGCGCAAAGCTTCTTCCTCGAACTCAATGTCGGTGGGAAGATAATTGCGTGGTTGAAGGGAAACAAATATTGGAGGGCATGCTGGTTTGCCGTCCGGATAGTTAAGACTGACAACGCGCATAAGCATGGTTGACCCGCAAAGTAGGCAAAATGTTAATAATTAACATTTTGACTCTGATTTAAGTTCCCCCGCGCTCTCGATGAGTGTCTTTTCTGACCGCGAGGTTCTGTCGCTTGTTGGTATGCGGCCATACTTGCGCGACGTTCCCGCTAGTTGCATGTTCGCAAATATATTCAAGTAAATTGGAGCGCTAAAATGGATATTGCTGGACGGGTGGTGATGGTCACGGGCGCGGCTGGAACGTTGGGCCGGGCCGTGGCTAAGGCATTCGCGGCCGAGGGCGCCAAACTCATTCTGGCGGATATCGCGGCGGAGTCGCTTGATGCCGCTTATGGCTCCAAAAATGACTCTCAGCTACCCCTCATGGTTGACCTGTCGCACGAGGCAGATGTTCAGGCCGCTATCTCCTCCGCCGCCGCAGCATTTGGTCCGATTGAAATCGTCTGCAATGTCGCGGGCGGTTTTGATATGGGCCCTGCGGTGCATGAGACCAGCGACGTCTTTTGGCGGGGAATGATGGAACTTAACGCAGGTTCGCTCTTGAACGTGACGCGCGCCATCGTACCCGGCATGATCGCGGCTGGATTTGGCCGTATTGTCAATGTCGCGGCGATGAGCGGCCTGTCCGGCAAGGGCAATATGGCCGCCTATTCCGCATCGAAAAGTGTGGCCATTCGGCTGACCGAGAGCATGAGCGCGGAATTGCGCGGTCATGGCGTCAACGTTAATTGCGTATTGCCCAGCATTATCGATACCCCGGCCAACCGACGGGACATGCCGGATGCCGATCCCGCGCTTTGGGTCTCCCCAGTAGCACTAGCGGATGTGATTATATTCCTCTCGTCCGACAAGGCGCGCGCCATTCATGGCGCTTCTGTGCCGGTTGTTGGATTGAGCTGAAGATAAGGAATAGATGCCGGTTAAACAAAAAAAACGGGCCGACGAAGCGACCCGAGTTTAGGGAGGAAACGCCTCAAAGGCAGGCGTCGAATATGGCGGGGAAGGTGCCATATCGAGGACGCTTATATCGCACCTGCGAGATAGTGAC
>CAJCJC010000453.1 GCA_903970575.1 Alphaproteobacteria bacterium | reverse complement strand
GCTCGGGATCGTCCGCGCCCGGCAGGGTCGCCGGGGTTGCTCCCGAAGCGAGCGACGGCGTCAGCCCCGCCATGCCAAACCCGGTCGCGGCGCCAGCGCCTATCAGCAACACGCGGCGCGACAACGGCGAATCGATCAAATTTCCGAGCGACATGAACCCTCCTGCTATACCTGTAATTATCCGTTGAACGGTATCCGGCGGTCACGCGCAAAGCGACATGTCTCGACGGGTTGACCGCATACCGGATCAATACACGGGCTCACTGGATTTGAAAGGACGATCATGGGGTTCACACATATCGGCCGCGCGGCGTTTCTCGCGGGCGTGACGGCTTGGTCGCTGGCGGCTCCCGCCGGCGCGGCTGACGCCTCCTCGGCCGACGCGCAAGCCGCGCATGGCAAGCACCTGTTCCTCTATTGCGCCGCCTGCCATACGATCGGCGCGGGCGAGCCCGATAAGGTGGGCCCAAATCTGCACGGGGTGATCGGCGCGAAAGCGGGAACACGCGGCGGCTTCGCCTATTCGGCCGCGCTGAAGGACTCCGGAATCGTTTGGTCCGGCGCGACGCTCGACGCCTGGCTGAAACAGCCGACGGCGCTTGTGCCGGGAACGAAGATGGCCTTCGCCGGGCTGCCCAAGGATCAGGATCGCGAAGATTTGATCGCCTATCTGGAGCAGGCAACCCAATAGGTCAGTATCGCGGGGGCCGCTTGTCGCGGAACGCGGCCACGCCCTCCGCGAAATCGTCCGTCTCCAGCGTGTCAAGAAAGAGCGCGCGCGAGGCGTCCGTTTCCGCGACCGCGCCATCGCGGATCATCGCCAGAATGGTCTTGATCCCCCTCAGAGACGTGGGCGCGTTGGCGGCGATCCGGTTCGCAAGACCGCGCGTCGTGGGCTCCAGCGCGTCCACCGGGACGATCCGGTTGATAAGGCCGATCCGTTCCGCCTCGATGGCGTCGATGAGGGCGCCGGACAGCAGGATTTCGTGCGCCGCCGCGAAACCGACCGCATCGCTCAGCCTCTTCGAATCGGCGAGCGTATAGATCATCCCGAGTTTCGCAGGCGTAATCCCGAAGCGCGCGGTCGGGTCGGCGTGGCGGATATCGCAGGACAGCGCGATGCCGCACCCCGCGCCGATGCAGGGACCGCGGATCATCGCGATAGTCGGCTTGGCGCAGCGCATGATCGCCGTCTGCGCGGCCTCCATATCCGCCAGATAGGCGGCGGCCGAATCTCGGGTCTCATAGGCAGTTTCGAACTCGCCGATATCGGCGCCGGCGGCGAAGCAATCGCCGCGCCCCGTCACGATGACGACGCGAATATCGGGGTCCCGCTCGATATCGGCGATGAGGGCGGGAAATTGTCGCCACATCGCCTGGCTGATCGCGTTCCGCTTTTCAGGGCGATCGATCACCAGCGTGGCGACCTTCCCATCCAGAGCGACGGTCAACATTCAGGTCATGACCATCGACTTGCCCGTCTCGACAATCTGTTCGACCGGCCGGGCCATTTCGGGCACCTTCATCCCCCGCTGAACTTCCGGCCTGGCGTCCAGCACATCGTACCAGCGCTTCAGGTTGGGAAAATCGGCAAGCTCGATCCCCGAATAGCCGCTCTGGACGATCCACGGGAAACACGCCATGTCGGCGATGGAGTAATCGCCGGCGATGAAATCATGCGTCGCCAATTGCCCGTCCATGACGCCATAGAGGCGCTTGCACTCGTTGACGTAACGGGATTGGACGGACGGCAGCTTTTCCGGAAAATAATGCCGGAAAACATTGGCCTGACCTTGCATCGGACCGATCCCGCCCATCTGGAACATGAGCCACTGGATGACGCGCGACTTCGCCTTGGTCTCGGCCGGCAGGAACAGCCCGGTCTTCTCCGCCAGATAGATCAGTATGGCGCCGGATTCGAACACCGGAAAATCCCCGGCGTCACGATCGACGATCGCTGGGATTCGCCCGTTGGGATTGATCGCGAGAAAGGCGGGTTCCTTCTGCTCCAACTGCCTGAGCTTCAGGCCGTGGACCGTATAGGGAAGACCCATCTCTTCCAGCGCGATCGAAACCTTGCGTCCGTTCGGCGTGGTCGCGGTGTAGAGATCGATCAAGCCGCGAGGCCTTCTGGCTCGATAACCAGCGAATGCCCGAAGCGCAGATCCATCTTCACCTTGTCCAGATCGCCGCCCTGGCTCTCGCCGACCGCGTTCTGCTGTTCGAGATTGGTGTTCGTCTCATTGGTGCAGATGCACACGAAATGGGTTTCGCCCTCGGTTGGGAACGGGACCTCGTGCCATGTGCCGACTTCCATCACGATGCCGGCCGAACCATCGAAATAAAACGCCGTGACGTCGTCTAGATTGGGCACGCCGGGTTGGCTGGGGTCGAAGCTGCCATCCGGGCGGCGGCAGGTCGGCTTGCCGAGCACCATGTAGAACGGCTTGCCGTCCAGCGGGATGAAGGTCTGGGTATGCTTGGAGTGATATTCCATCCAGCGCACCCGCAGCGGCCGGGGCACGAAGGTGACCAGGTTGAGGCAGGTGTCGTCGTTGGACCGGAAATGGGCGGGCTGCGTCACGCGCACCTCCCTGCCGTAAAAATCGATCTTGTCGCGCGACCTGCCGCCCGGCTCCCCGATCACCCAGCCATAGCCCTTAATGGTTTCGGGTGTGGCGACGACCGGCTTCAAAACGCGATCGTTCACAACGATTTCCGCTACGCTCATGTTGCTTCTCCTATAATCAGTTTCGGCGTCGGAGGTTCAGCGCCTCGCGCGTCTCCGCCGGCGTCATCGGTTCCATGTCGAACTCATGCAGAATTCGCACGGCTTTATCGACCAGCGTGCGGTTGGTCGCGAACACGCCTTTTTCGAGATAAAGATTATCCTCAAGCCCGACACGGACATGCCCGCCCAGCAGCACCGCCTGCATCAGCATGGGAAATTCATGGCGGGAAATGCCGAAGGCGGCCCAATGCGCCTTGGGCGGCAGCATCGCCTTCAGCGCCATCATGGCCTCGGTCGTGGCCGGGGCGCCCCCGGCGATGCCGAGGCAGAACTGGAACATCGGCGGCTCGTCGATCAGGCCGGCGGCGATCAGCTCAAGCGCATGGCCCATCTGGCCCATGTCGAAGATTTCGAGTTCGGGTTTTACGCCCAACTCCCGGGCGCGGGTCGCCATCCACATCAGGTCGCGCCGCCGGTTCATCGCGATGGATTCGGCGCCGAAATTCATCGTGCCGCAATCGATCGTGCACATTTCGGGGCGAAGCTCCTCCACATGGCGGAAGCGCTCCTCCGAGGTGACGAGGTCGGTCTCGGGGCCGTCCTTGGTCGGGTCTTCATAGGGACGGTGAACGTTGCCGCCCATCCCGGCCGTCAGGTTCAAAACCACATCCGTACCGGAATTGCGGATGCGGTCCACCACTTCGCGGAAATGCGCCGGGTCGCGGCCGCCTTTACCCGTCTCCGTGTTGCGGACATGGATATGGACGATCGCCGCGCCAGCCTGCGCCGCCTCGATCGCCGCGTCGGCGATCTGCGCCGGCGTAACCGGAATCGCGGGATGACGGCCCACGCTGTCGCCGGCGCCCGTGACGGCGCATGTAATTGCCACTCGTTTCAATGTATCGCTCGCTTTTCTGATATCTTGCCTTAATGAGCCCGCCACAACCGCGTCATCAATGCGTTCCCCATCCCTAACCGCTATGCGGACGATCCTGGACGCCGGAGTCGCTGGCTTGGCCGAACTTTACCGAACCGGGGCGACGACGCCGCTGGATGTGTTCGACTGCTATTATAACCGCATCGCCGCCAAATATGTATCCCTGGGGGCGTATGTGGCAACGCTCAACATTTCCGCCAGAGAGGCGGCGGCGGAATCGGCGGCCAGATGGGCGGCCGGAAGCCCCTTATCCGCGCTGGACGGCGTCCCCATCGCGGTCAAGGCCAATATCGCGGTGAAGGGCGCGCCCTGGCACGCCGGCGTCGGCGCTTTCGCGAACCGGATCGCCGACAACGACGCGGCCTGCGTGGCCGCGCTGCGCCGGCAAGGCGCGATCGTTCTGGGCATCCTGGCGATGGACGAAGCCGCGATGGGCGGGACCGGCGACAATCCCTGGTTCGGCCGGACGCATAACCCCTGGCGCCGTGGCTTCAGCCCCGGCGGATCGTCATCGGGCGCGGGGGCGGCCGTGGCGGCCGGCCTCTGCGCGGCGGCGCTCGGCACGGATACGATGGGCAGCGTCCGATTGCCGGCCGCCTTCTGCGGCTGCGTGGGATATAAGCCGTCGCGCGATCTGATTTCTCGCGACGGCGTCGTTCCCCTAGCGAACAGCCTGGACCATGTCGGCGTGCTTGCCCGCTCGGTCGAGGATTGCGCGCTGGTCGCGGCGGGGGCCGTGGAGTTTGGCGTTCGGGGAGCCCTCCCCCTCGATGGGGGAGGGTTGGGTGGGGGTGATCTCGGGGTTATCGCGAATATTGCCAGTCTTAGCGTAGATCAGGAAACCAAATCCGCCATCGCCGCCCTGCTCGAACGCGCCGCCGCGGCCGGCGCGCGCATCGTCCCGATCGATTTCGGGGGTTATGATTTCACCCGGGTGCGCAAGCAGTGCCTGCTGGCCATCGAGGTCGAGGCGATGGCCGAGTATCCGTATTTGGCGACCGAGTCCGCAGGTTTCTCCGATGGCTTCGTCCAGATGCTGCGCTATGGCGCGCGCCAGCCCGAGACCAAAATCGCTGGGGCCTACGATGGCATTGCGAACGCCGCTGATTTCATCCGCGAACGGCTTTCCACGGTCACGGCCATGATCCTGCCGATGATGCCCGGCCCCGCCTTCCGCTTCGGCGACCCGCCCGGCAATCTGGGCGACCTGGCCGCCCCCGCCAATATGGCTGGCCTGGCGGCTGTGGCGATCCCGATCGGCCTATCGACCGACGGGCTACCGCTTTCGGCGCAGTGCGTCGGGTTGACCGACGAAGGCGCGTTAGCGACCGCCAGATCGCTTGAGGCGCTGGCCGGTCAGTTTCCGTCGCCACCAGACGACAAATAAGAATTCTCGTTGCGGAGGTCGTCGCGACGCGCAGGAACATGGCGATATCACCCCGGTTTCACGGCCTCGGCGAAGGCGGCGGCGATGTGCGCGCGGGGGGCGATCCAGACGTTAGATTTGCTTTTCACATGCTCCAGGAACGCCTTCAGCGCCGTCGCGCGTCCCGGCCGGCCGATGATGCGGAGGTGGAGGCCAAGGCTCATCATGCGGGCGCCTTCCGTTTCGGCCTCGGCGTGGAGCCAGTCGAACGTATCGATGGCGTAGCGCGCCCAGTCGCTGGGGGTCAGCGCCGGTGTCATCCACATTTTCATGTCGTTGGTGTCCAGCGCGTAGGGCAGGATCGCGAGCGGGCGCGTCGCGCCATCCGCCATCGGAATGTTCTCCCAAAACGGAAAATCGCCCGAGAAATCGTCCATGTGATAGGTGAACCCCTCCTCCAGCAGCAGGCGTCGGGTGTTCTCGGTGAAGAGATAGCGCGACAGCCAGCCGACCGGGCGCCGGCCGCAGGTCCGCTCGATCGATTGCCAGCCCTTGCGGATGAAGTCCCGCTCCTGATCCTCCGGCATCATGAATTGCTGTTCCCAGCGCCAGCCATGGCAGCAAATCTCATGCCCGTCCTCGACCAGCGCGGCCGCCACCTGAGGCGCCCGTTCCAGCGCCAGCGCCGCCGCGGTCGCCGTCGCCTGAACGCCGTAGTCACGCAAGAGCTTCAGAATGCGCGGCGCGCCCGCGTTGATGCCGTATTGGTAATTGGATTCGTTGGCGTACGCGCGGATCGGCTGGCGCGGAATGGCGGAGAGCTCGTCCACAACTTCCGGCCCCTTGTCGCCGTCACGGATGTTCTGCTCGGCCCCTTCCTCGACGTTGAGGACGATGGAGAGCGCGAGTTTGGAGCCATCCGGCCAGGTGAATCCCTCAGGGGCGATCATGCTTGTTTCCTAATATCGAGACCAAGGCCGCCGGGATTGAAGACGCCCGGCGCGTCGACGGCGGCCTTCACCGCCTCGATCAGCCGCCAGGACGCGGCGTCCCGGCTTTGGCGGTAGGGATAGGC
>CAJCJC010000452.1 GCA_903970575.1 Alphaproteobacteria bacterium | reverse complement strand
CGGCGCCATGATTATGCGGTTGGCGAGGTCGATATCACCCAGTCGCACGGGATCGAACAGGGTGGTCATGAAATCAGCGTACCCGAACGGATGGGGGTTTTTGGCCCCGCCGCATCGTCTCGATAAATTTCTCAAGCGGCGCCGGCTCCGCCACCGGGGCGTCCGTTTTTGGACCGGCGGCCCAGAATTCCTTCCATGATGGAAACAGATCGTGGAACCCGCCCTCATAGGGGGCCTGGCCCGGCCAGCGCATCTTGCGGTCGCCAATCGGCGGTTTATTCAGGTCCGTCGCGTACCAGTAGAGCGGCAGCCGGCGGCGGAAATACCAGCGGCCGCCGATGCGCTGATAACGGTCGAAATACATCATCTGCATGATGACCCACTCGGCGCCGGCCTCATGCTCGTTCTTGGAATAGACGACGCCCTGGGCATTGTCGCGATCGATGAATTCGATGATATGGCCGCCGATATGGTGGGAGGTGCCGGTGAATTGCGGTCGCATCGTCTCGTCGAACCAGCGGCGCAGCGCAGGGCGGCCGGATGTCGTCTCGCTGACCTTGACGTCCTCCGGGAACAGGCCAACCCAGGCGTCGCTGTCCCGCATGTCCAGCGCCAGGGAATATTTGGCCGCGAGCTGGCGGATTTCATCGATCGATTCCAGCCGGTCGATGCGGGCCGCGAGGTCCGGCTGCGCTGCTGTTTCGGTCATCAATTACCTCTTTCGCCAGCGGACGATTTGAGGAATGCGATCAAATCCGCGCGCTCGCTCTTCGAATACGCGGTGAGATCGTGCTTATAGAGGGCCGGGCCGGCATAGGGTTCGACCGTCATGCCATCGGCGGCGTAAAAGCTGCGCAGGACAGGCGGGGCCGAGGAGACGTCGAACAGGCTGACTTTGTCATCGCTCCGGCTTTGCACGATTCCGCTAAACTTGCCGCCATTCCTGGTAACCACGGTAATCGCCGTATAGCCCGTTCCCGAGGCTGTCGGCTTGATTATGCTTTGTTGGATCGCATCGGGCGTTATCTTGGCGATCGTCGATAAATCCGGGCTCAGCAGCCCGCCTTTGCCGGCGTAACCGTGGCACAGGGAACAGCCGCTGGCGCGGGTCGTATCGAAGAACAGCGCCGCGCCATGGGCGGCTTCAGCCGTGAGCGGGACGGCGGGCATGGAATTGATGGCGGCTACCTCAGGCCCCGACTCTTGACGTTCGTTTGGTGACAGCGACATCACATAGGCCGCGATCATCGCAACCTCCGGACCGCTGAGCGCGTCCTTGAAGGCCGGCATCGCCGTGCCGGAGCGGCCGTTCAGCATCGTATCGCGCACATAACCCGGCGAGAAATCGCGATTGCGCAAGGAGGGGCCGCGCGCGCCGATCCCGCCCTCGCCGTGACAGAACGAGCTGCTGCACGTGATCGCGAATAATTGGCCGCCATTCGCGATTTCGGCGGCGGAGGGCGCAGCCTGGGCCGTTATGCCGGCGGTAAAGAAGATCATCATGGCCAAGACTGGCGCAGCTAGGAACGAGCTAACGCGCATCGCTGGGCTCCGGCAAGGCGAAGACGAACAGGGTAGAGCCGACCGGCGGCAGCTTGTCCTTCACGTCCGGCCATAAGGGGGCGATCAGGGTCGCGGGCGCGCCGGTTAGTCCAGACGGGATCGCCACGTATTGCCGTCCGGCGACCTCATAGCTGATCGGGGAACCGGAGATGCCGCTACCGGTCGAAAACGACCACAAACGCTTGCCCGTTCGGGCGTCCAGCGCATAGGCGACGCCCAGCACATCGCCGGCAAAGATTAAATCGCCGGCGGTCGCGGTCAGCGCCGACACATTGGGTAATCCCGTCTCGACCGTCCATGCGCGTTTTCCAGTTACAGGATCGAATGCCGCGATGAACGGGCCGCCGTTCTGGGCCCGCACGGGCCGGATGAATCCACCCATGTCCAAATCGCCCTCCTTCGCCGCCGCTGTGGGTACAGCCTTGGTGTAGGCGCAGACTTCGAAGGATACATTGTACCACCATCCTGTTTGCGGGCTGTAGGCGGAATGGTTGCCGGCGCGCGACCCGTAAAGCGACGGGCAGATCAGCTTGTCGACGCCGACCTCCGTCCGCATGGGGTCTATCGGCTTGCCGTTCTTGTCCAACCCCTGGGTCCAGTTGATCGCATCGGCGTGTGGCCAGCCGGCGACGAATTTTCCCGTCACCCGGTCGAGCAGATAGGTGTAGCCCGATTTATCGGCGTGCAGCAGCAGCTTCTCCGTCTTCCCGCCCCGATCGATATCGATCAGAACCGGCTCCGGCGCGGAATCGTAATCCAGGGAATCGTTTGGGACCTCCTGAAAATACCATTTCAGTTTGCCGGTCGCGGCGTCGAGCGCGACCACGGAATCGGTATAGAGATTGTCCCCTTGGCGCGCGGCCGCGTTCAGCATCGGCTGTGGATTGCCGACGCCCCAGTAAACCAGGTTCAGCGCAGGATCATAGGCGCCGCCGAGCCAGGTCGAACCTCCGCCCAGCGCCCAATCTTCCTTTGACCAACTGTCGTGGCCGGGTTCGCCCGGGCCGGGAATTGTCCAGAACCTCCAGGCCGGTTTTCCCGTTTTCGCGTCGAAGGCGGCGATATAACCGCGCTGCGCGATGTCGCCCCGCGCGCCGACGATAATCTTGTCGCCCGCCAACAGAGGCGTGAACGAGGTGGTGCATTTGCAGGCGCGGTAATCCTCTACCTGCACGTCCCAAACGTCGTGACCGGTTTTGGCGTCGATGGCGACCAAGTGGTTATCGCGCGTGCCCTCGAAAATCAGGCCGAAACCCATCGCGAGCCCCGTGCTACTGCCAACGCCCCCCAGGGTGCCCTGTGGCGTGGGACGCGTTGAGCTCCAGATTTGCCGTCCGGTCGCCGCATCCAGGGCGAAGAGGTGATTGTTCGGGGCGAGCAGGTAAAGAACTCCGTCAGCCACCAAAGGCGTCGCGCCCAAACCGGTCTCGCCGGTCGAGAACGCCCAGACCGGCGTCAGATGCGCGACATTGCCGGTATTAATCTGGTCGAGCGGACTATAGCTCCAATCCTGGTCGTTGCCGAAAAACGATGGCCAGCCTACATTTCCGTTCGCCGCTGCGGCATCGGCCGGGGGAAAGGCCGACCCGACCGCGAGTAATAGCAACGCCGCCCATGCCCGCGCGCCGTAATGCCCCGCCATCCCGCATCCTTCCCGGTATTTTCGAACGGCCAAACCAACGTCGCGCGTCGATGACCCTTAATGAACCGGAGACTAGCGAATTGCGCCTTGCGCGCGCAACCGCGAGCGTTCAAGGATCGTCGCCCAAGGCGGAGAGAGCGATGAGACGATCATACCGAAGGCATTTCGCGGTTTTGACCATATTGGCGACGACCGGCATTGGTCTCGGCCGCGTCGCGGCGCAGCCTACCGTCGCCACGATTGAGATCGCGTACCTCTCGCTGACCGCCGAACGCAGCCTGCCCGAAAGCTATCTGGATCAGCCCCCGGAAGACGAGGGCCTGGAGGGTGCGCGGCTGGCCTCGATGGATAATCAGACCACCGGGCAGTTTCTTGGCCAGTCCTATCATTTGAACGCGGTCAGCGCGCCTGACGATCAGGGGGTGATCGCGGCCTTCAAACAACTTGTCGCGGCCGGCGACAGGCTGTTCGTCACCGATCTGCCGGCGCCCTTGTTGCTGAAAGTGGCGGATCTGCCGGAGGCCAAGGACGTGACGATTCTGGATGCGACGGCGAAGGACGATTCGCTGCGCGGCGTAGATTGCCGCCGTAACACGCTGCATACGATGCCGAGCCGCGCCATGCTGGCCGATGCGCTGATGCAATATATCGTTATCAAGAAATGGAGCAGGGTCGCGCTCGTCATTGGTGGCGATCCTGCGGATAAACTTTACGCCGACGCGATCCGGAGTTCGGCGCATAAATTCCGGATCAAGATCGTGCAGGAAATTCCGTGGAATTTCGATCCGGGCGCGCGGCGAACCGACACCGGCCATTACGACGAGGAGGCGGAGGTGGCGCGGATTACCCAGGGCGTTGGCGATTATGACCTCATGGTCGTCGCCGACGAGGCGGATAATTTCGGTGACGAGCTCGCCTATCGCACCACCGAGCCTCGGCCCGTGGCCGGAACCGAGGGTATGGTCCCAACCGCCTGGGCGCGGCCTTTCGATCAATGGGGCGCGACGCAGCTGCAGAGCCGCTTCCTTAAGCTCGCCAAGCGTTGGATGACGGAGAACGATTACGGCGCCTGGCTCGCGGTGCGCGCGATCGGCGAGGCGGCGACGCGCGGCGCCACGACCGACCCGGACGCTATCGCCAAGTTCATGCGCGGCGCCGATTTCGACGTCGCCGGATTTAAGGGGACGAAATTGACTTTCAGGGACTGGGATGGACAATTGCGTCAGCCCGTCCTGCTCGCCGACGCCCGTTCGCTGGTTTCGGTGTCGCCCCAGCCGGGGTTCCTGCACGAATTCTCGGAGCTCGATACGCTCGGCGTGGATCGCCCGGAGACAAAATGCCATTTCCAATGAAGTTATTCGCTCTTTTGATCATTGTGATGGCGCATACCGCCTCGGCCGAGCAGATTTTCGTGTCGAACGAAAAAGACAATACTGTCACGGTTCTGGACGGCCAGTCGCTCATGATCGTCAAGACGGTAAAGGTCGGCCAGCGTCCGCGCGGGGTGTTGACCACGCCGGACGGTAAAAGCGTTTATATTCTGGCCAGCGATTCCGATCGCATCGATGTGCTGGATGTCGCCAGTCTGGCGATCATCGGCAAGCTGCCGAGCGGCCCGGACCCCGAGCGGTTCGCGGTCACGCCGGACGGCAAGACTCTCTATATCGCCAATGAGAACGATAATAAGGTTTCCGCCGTGGACATCGCGGCAGGCAAGATCGTCGCGGAAATTCCGGTGGGCATAGAGCCCGAGGGCATGGGGATGAGCCCGGACGGGAAGACAGTGGTCGACACCACCGAAACCACCGGTATGGCGCATTTCATCGATACCGCGACGAATAAGCTAGTCGCGAACGTGCTGGTCGATAGCAGGCCAAGGGTTGCGTCCTGGACTCCCGATGGCGCGCAGGTGTGGGTATCGGCCGAGGTTGGCGGGACGGTGTCGGTGATCGATGCGGCCACGCGCAAAATTCTGACCAAGATCAAGTTCGATGTTCCCGGCCTTACCTCGGGGAAGGCGCAGCCGGTCGACATCGAATTCACCAAGGACGGCAAGACGGCGTTCGTGGCGCTCGGCCCCGCCAACCGGATCGCGGTGATCGACGCCAAATCCTACGAGGTCGAGAAATACATTCTGGTCGGCCAGCGCGTCTGGAATATGGGCTTCTCGCTTGACGGCAAGCATCTCTACACCGCCAACGGCGTCAGCAATGACATGACGGTGATTGACGTGGACGATTTGAAGCCGACGAAATCCGTCCCGGTTGGCCGGTCGCCCTGGGGCGTGGCCGTCGCGCCGTGATGGAGCAAGCGGGTGAGTCGGGAGCGGCGCTCGCCGTTCGCAACGTCAGCCATGCGTTCGGCGATCGTAAGGCGCTGGACGATGTGAGCCTAACGGTGCGGGCAGGGGATTTCACCGTGCTGCTGGGCCTGAACGGCGCGGGGAAGACGACGTTGTTCGCGCTGACCACCGGGCTCTATCACAGCCGGCACGGCTCAATATCGGTCTATGGCGCGGATTTGCGGCGCGAAAATCTGAAGGCGCTGAAGCGAATCGGTGCGGTGTTTCAGCAATCGACGCTC
>CAJCJC010000451.1 GCA_903970575.1 Alphaproteobacteria bacterium | reverse complement strand
GCTTTGGCCAATATGCAGCACTTCCGAAGGATGGTTGATGCGCCGCCAGGAGATGTCGGTCACGTGCAGCAAGCCGTCAATGCCGCCCATATCTATGAACGCGCCGTAATCGGTAATGTTTTTCACCACACCGTCTAATATCTGGCCTTCATTGATTTTGCCGAGCAACTCGTTGCGCGCTTCTACGCGTGATTCTTCCATAATCGCGCGGCGCGAGACCACGATATTGCCGCGCTTGCGGTCCATTTTCAGGATCATGAAAGGCTGGGTGATGCCCATGAGCGGGGTGACGTCGCGCACCGGACGGATATCCACCTGGCTGCCCGGCAGGAACGCCACGGCGCCGTTGAGATCGACGGTGAATCCGCCCTTGACCCGGCCGAAGATGATGCCGGTGACCCGTTCCTGCTTTTGAAACGCCTGATCGAGCGCGACCCAGGATTCTTCCCGCTTGGCCTTTTCGCGCGACAGCATGGCCTCGCCGTTCTTGTCCTCGAGGCGTTCGATGAACACCTCGACGGCGTCGCCGACCTTAATCTCGGACACGCCGCTCGGGCCGGCGAATTCCTTAAGCGCGATGCGGCCCTCGGATTTGAGGCCGACATCGATCATGGCGAAGTCGTTATCGATGCCGACGACGCGTCCCTGAACGACCGTCCCCTCGAAACTATCGCGGGACTGGAGCGATTCCTCGAGAAGCGCCGCGAAACTTTCCTTTACGTCGGATGCGGACCCTCTGATATCGCCGGGAAAACGGTTGCGTGCGGCGGCCGATGACTTTGCCATTAATAACCTCGCGTTAAATCCACGCCGACGCCCCGATTTCATGCGGAGGAATGACGGCCTGCAGGCCGGCTCACGGGAGCCGGCGGTTTCAAACGACCCGCCAACATGGCGCGCCAAGTCCCTGAGAGGTAACGTCAGCGTTGGCGCCGCCTGGTCCGGCGGAACAGGATTCCGTCAGGAATTAAGGGCCAGCGTGGGGCAAGACGGCCTGGATCGCCGCCATCGCCGCCGCGAGAGCCTGATCGGCGTCGAGCGCGGAGGTATCAAGCAAAAAAGCGCCCTCAGCCGGCTTAAGCGGGGCCACCGCTCGCTGGCTGTCGCGCGCATCTCTTTGCTTCAGGTCCTCAAGAACCGCCTCGTATATAGCCGGCTGGCCCCGCGCTTGCAACTCCTTGACCCGGCGGCGGGCGCGTTCCTCCACGGCCGCGGTGACGAACAGCTTCACCGGGGCGTCGGGGCAGACGATTGTGCCGATATCGCGCCCGTCCAGCACGGCGCCCGGGGTCGGGCGGCCGGAATCGGTTGGATGCCGGGCGAAGGCGCGTTGCAGTTCGAGCAGCGCGGCGCGCGCCGCTGGCACGGCCGAGAGGCGCGACGCGGCGTCCGCCGCTGCATCGCCGCGCAAGGCCGGGTCCGCCAGCACGGAGGGGCCGTCCGCCGCGATACTCGCCGCAACAAACCGGGCCGCCTTTTCCGCCGAAACTGGCTCCGCGGGGTCGTCGCCCAGGGCAAGCGCGGCGAGGCCGGCCGCCCGATACAGCAGGCCGGTGTCCAGCCAGGCATAGCCCAGGCGCTCCGCGATGCGCCGCGCCAGCGTCCCTTTTCCGCTCGCCGCCGGCCCGTCGATGGCGATCACGAAAGCCGGCCGGGCCGTCACGGCGCCCGTCGTCCGCGCCGTCATGAATCGCGGCCTGGGCCGATGCGCGCGCCGAGCGCCGCCATCAAACTTTCGAAGGTCGGGAAGCTGGTGGCGATGGCGGTGGCGTCATCCACCGCGATCGGCGCGTCGCTGACCAGACCCAGCACGAGAAAGCTCATGGCGATGCGATGATCGAACGCCGTCTCCACAGTCGCGCCGCCGGCGGGCGGGCGCCCCGTCCCGTGAATGGTCAGGCTGTCCTCGCCCATCTCGATGGAGACGCCGCAAGCCTGAAGCCCGCCCGCGATCATCGCCAGCCGGTCGCTTTCCTTGACGCGCAGCTCGGCCAGCCCGAGCAGCCTTGTCGTCCCCTGGGCGCAGGAAGCGGCCATCGCCAAAATCGGATATTCGTCGATCATGCTGGGCGCGCGTTCCGCCGGGACCGTGACCCCACGCAGCGCGCTGCTTCGCGCCGTCAGATCGGCGACGGGCTCGCCCCCCGCCTCGCCCCGATTGGCGATGGATATATCCGCGCCCATCTCGAGCAAGGTTTCATAAAGCCCCACCCGCGCGGGGTTCATGCCGACATGGGGCAGCGTGATTTCCGAATCCGGGGTCAGCAGCGCGGCGACGAGCGGAAAGGCGGCCGAGCTTGGGTCCCCCGGCACGACGATGGGGGCGCCCTTAAGTTCGACATAGCCCCGGACGGTGATCGCCGCGGACCCGTCCTCCAGCGTCTCGACCATGACCTCGCCGCCGAAATGGCGCAGCATCCGCTCCGTATGGTCGCGCGTCGCGGCGGTTTCGACCACCGTCGTCAGCCCCGGCGCGTTCAAGCCCGCCAGCAATATCGCC
>CAJCJC010000450.1 GCA_903970575.1 Alphaproteobacteria bacterium | reverse complement strand
GTGCGCACTCCGCGCCGGCCGGTCCTGCGCCCACCACCAGGATCGAATCGTCCGATCCCTTCCTGGGGAATTTCTCGGGGTGCCAGCCGCGGCGATATTCCTCGCCCGCCGTTGCGTTCTGGGTGCAGATCATTGGCGGTCCGCCGATTTCCCAGCGGGAAATGCAAACATTGCAGCCGATGCAGGTGCGGATATCGTCGATCCGTCCTTCCTTGATCTTCTGCGGCAGGAACGGGTCGGAAATCGAGGGCCGCGCCGCGCCGATGATGTCGAGCTGGCCCGAGCGGATAACCTCCGCCATCTTCTCCGGGTCGGTGAAGCGACCGACGCCCAGCACCGGTTTCTTCGACACCTGCTTCACGAATTGCTGCCATGGCAATTGATGGCCCTGGCGATAGAATCGCGACGGCCCCGCATCCTCGCCCCATTCGGCGATATCGCCCACATTCACGTCCCAAACATCGACCAGCGGGTCCGCCATCTCGATAAACTTCAGCCCGTCGCGTTCGATCTCCACGCTGTCGCCGGCCATCAGGGTGTCTACCGCGAAACGGGTGGCGATGGCGCATTCGCTTCCAACCGCCGCCTTCATCTTCTCCAGCGTCTCGATCCAGAACCGGGCCCGGTTCTCGAACGAACCGCCATATTTGTCCGTGCGCTTGTTGTAATACGGGGACAGGAATTGCAGCGGCAGATAAGAATGCGCGCCATAGCAATAGATAATGTCGAAACCGGCGTCGCGGGCGCGCTTGGCCGCCTCGACATAGAAGCCCTGGACGTCGTTGATGTCGTCCTGGTCCATCTCGTGGCAATAGGTCAGGGTCTCGAACTCGGACGCGTATTGGCTTGGGCCGCGCGGCGTGCAGCGAGATTCCATGCAGGGCGCGTGCGCGCCGCCATACCAAAGCTCCACCCCCGCCAGCGCGTCGTATTTGTGGATGGCGGAGGTCATCGCCGCCAGGTTGCGGACGTCGCCGTCATCCCATAGGCGGGCCGAAAGACGATGCGTGTCGTCCGATTCCGGATGGATCGAGCAATATTCCGTGTTCATCGCCGCCCAGCCGCCCTCGGCCTTTACAGAACGGTGAGCCGCCTGAAATCCCGGCCGGTCGGAACCTGCGCCGATGCAATGCGGCACCTGGTAAAACCGGTTCTTCAGGATTTTCGGGCCGATCTGAATCGGCTCGAAAAGCAAATCGTATTTCGTCCCCTTGGACGGCGAATCGAGCGGCATCTCTAAAACTCTCCTTGTTCCCCAAGGGAACGCGTCATCGGCACGTTGTCGCGCGGCGTTGCCATTCAGTCAATAAAGTTTCTTTCCAGGCAAAATAGCGCTCTATGTGCCTGGGTCAATCCGGCCCGTTTCCCGGCGATGTCGGCGCGCCGTCGTCCACCCGCGAAAGCCATTCCAGCGCCGCGTCGCGATAGCGCGTCATGCCCTTATAATCAACCAGCTCCGGCGGCAGGGTGCGCAGCACGCGATGCATCCGCCGGCCCCATTTGGGTACGGCCGCGAGATCGCGCAGGCTCATCAGATAGCCGCGGATCGAGAAGACGATCGCGTTGGATCGTGGCAGCCGCCACAGCCCTTGTAGCTCGACCCTGAGATGAACTTTGTCGCCGGCATTCTCCGGCGTGACCGTGGCTCGATCCGCGCCCCACAGATGATATTTCTCGGGACTCGTGTCCAACCTGGGGTTGATCGTCATCGTCCAGTTCAGGCGCCGCACCGGCCGGCCCTGCTGGAGGTTCAGAAGATATTTCAGCGCCCGGTCGAACACGCCGATTTCATGCGCCAGGGGCACCGGCCCGTGCCACTCCATGAAGCTCATCCCGATATCGAAATCGAGCGACCAGTCCGCCTGCGCCGTCGCGATGCCGGCGTCCATCCATAGATTGCCGTCCCGCTGGTCGAGCAGGCAGAAATCTCCCTGGCATTGCCGCGTGATGTATTCCATCGGCCCGTAAGGCAGCGTCGCCGGATCGCCGAAGATAAAGCTTTTGTCGATCCCGAGCGGCCGGTTGACCCAACGCCAGCGGTCGCTGTCGCGCTCAAGCATGAAATGATCGGGATAATCCTGGGCCATGGCGGTCATCAGCAGCTCCAGCAGGTCCCACTCCGCCAGGATCATGTGCGGCAAGGCCTGACAGCGCAGCGGGTCTTCTTTCAGGACCAGCGCCCTCTCCCGCATTTCCGCCACGTAATGCTCGTCCACGTCGATCGCGAATTCCGTCGCCGAACCCTTCGGGCCTGGAACATGCGGCTCCAGATTCACGGAATACATGTAGCGGTCTTCGTGGAACGGGAACGGAAAATGCCGGATCGCCTCGGGGCTGTTCGAAAAGACGAAATCATCGCGGAACGTCTCAGTCTTGAAAACGAGGCCCATGTCCGTCTCCGCTTTAAAGGTCCAGCACCAGTTCGCGCCCCTTAAAGCGCGACACGCAGATCATGATCTTACTTCCTGCGGCGCGCTCCTCCTCCGTCAGATAATGGTCGAAGTGATCGAGCCGCCCATCCGCCAACACCACCGCCGTTTCGCATTGTCCGCACGCGCCTCCCCGGCACAGATAGGGTGCGTCAACGCCAGCGGCTTCGGCCGCTTCCAGGATGCTTTCGTGGTCTCCGACTGTAATCGTTTTCCCGCTCCGCGCCAGGCGGACCGTGAACGCCGCGCCCCCCATCGGAATCGCGAATTGCTCGGAGTGAAGGTTCTCGCGCGGCCAGCCCGACCGAGCCGCCGTTCCCTGGACCCATTCGATCATGCCCAGCGGGCCGCACACATAAAGATGGGTCCCCAACGGTTGGTGATCCAGGATGTCGTCCAGCGGCAGCATTTCTCCGGCGTTGTCGCGGTAGACATGAACCCGCCGGCCGTATCGCGCCCTCAATTCCTGGGCGTAGGCCGCCCGATTGTCGTCGCGTACGCCATAGTGCAGTTCAAAATTCCGGCGCTCGGAGCTCAATTGCTCGGCCATCGCGATGAAGGGCGTAATGCCGATGCCGCCCGCGATCAGGATATGCTTCCTACCGCGCTGGTTGATCGGAAACAGATTGATCGGGTGGCTGATCGTCATCGTCGCGCCGACCTGAACCCCCTCGTGGAGGAAGCGCGAGCCGCCGCGCGAATTCTCCGTCCTCAGTACGCTGATATGATAGCTCCGGCCCTCCGTCGGCGATCCCATCAGGGAATAGGGGTTGCGATAGACCGCATCGCCGTCCCGCATGGTGACGACGACATGCGATCCGCCGGAAAACAGGGGCATCGCCATGCCGGATACCGCCTCCAGGCGGAATCGCTTGATATTCAACGCAACCGTGTCGATCGCCGCGACGCGGACGGGAATCTGAACGCCGCCGCTCACGGAAAGATATCCTTGACCGGAGGCAGGGAGCCGGGCGCTTCCGCGTCGGCGCAAACCCCCATGAATGCGCCAAGTCGCCGGGAATAATGATCGCGAACCAGCAGGTTCAAC
>CAJCJC010000449.1 GCA_903970575.1 Alphaproteobacteria bacterium | reverse complement strand
GATCGCGTTGGTGACGTGCGGGATCACCTGGATCGTCGCGCCGAGGTAATCGCCGCGGCGCTCCTTGGCGATGATGTCCTGGTAGATCCGGCCCGTGGTGATGTTGTCGGCCCGGGTCGCCGGCACGCCGGTGAAGCGCTCGTAATGACCGAGATCGAGATCGGTCTCGGCCCCGTCATCGGTGACAAATACTTCGCCGTGCTGGGTCGGGCTCATCGTGCCCGGATCGATATTGAGATAGGGATCGAGCTTGCGCAGTCTGACCTTGAAACCGCGCGCCTGGAGCAGCGCGCCCAATGCAGCGGACGCCAGCCCCTTGCCCAAGGACGAAACCACGCCGCCAGTAATGAAGATGAAGCGCGTCATAGACGACCCTGTCTTCCTTCCAGCGACTCAGTTGGCGCCAGAAAGAGTGTAGTCGCCCTACCCTTGCCCGTCACTGCCCAGCGGGCTGCGACGCCCCCGTATGGGATGGGGCCTTGGTCTGGCCGCTGGGCGATTTCGGAGTCGTGGCATCGGAGGGAATGGCCGGCGTCTCGGTGCCCGGCGGCGTCAACGAGGCCGGCGGAGTCGCGGGAGTCGCCGTTTCAACCGGAGCCGGAGCGGTCTCGGGCGCCGAAAGACCTGACGCGGCGGGCTTTTCAACGGGCGCGGGAATCGGAAGCGGCGCCGAGTCATTCGCCGACGCGGGCATAGTCGCGCTTGGAGCGGGCGCATCGAAGATAGATTGCGGGGCCTCCGCAGGCTTGGCGATCAAGGCGAGCGCCAAGCAGGTGATCATGAAAAGTGCGCCCAGAATAGATGTGACCCTGGTCAGGAAATTGGCCGTGCCCCGCACGCTCATAAAGGAGCCCATGCCGCCTGACGAACCAACGCCGAGCCCGCCGCCCTCCGAGCGCTGCAGCAGCACGACACCGATCAAGCCGACGGCCAACAAGACCTGAAAGACGCGAAGAATGGTTTCCATGTCAAATCCAACAGCGACCAGACGTCATCCGGTCGGACCTTACAAAAGAACTAGGGTTGTACCCGCTCAGCCGCCAACTTGCCAAGGCCTCAGCTTAAGCGTTCGCGGAAACAGTGTTGGCGATCGCCGCGAAGTCCTCGGCGGCCAGACTCGCCCCCCCGATCAGGGCGCCATCGACGATATCGAGCGCGAGGATTTCCGCCGCGTTCCCGGGCTTAACCGAGCCGCCATAGAGAACCAATCCGCCCTCGGCGTCGCCGGACTTAACGGTAAGCGCGTCGCGGATCGTATGATGCATCGCCGCGATGTCGTCGAGCGTCGCCGCCCTGCCCGTCCCGATCGCCCATATAGGCTCGTACGCGACGACAAGATTGGCGGGCGCGATCCGATCTGGAACCGATTGCGCGATCTGGGCCCGCACGATCGATTCGGCCTGCCCGGCTTCCCGCTCCGCCAAGGTCTCACCGACACAGATAATCGGGATCAATCCGATTTCCAGCGCCGCCAGGGCCTTAGCCTGCACGAGCTGGTCGGTCTCGCCATGCACGGCGCGCCGCTCGGAATGCCCAACGATGACATAATCACAGCCGAAGTCGCGCAGCATCGGCCCGGAAATGTCGCCTGTGAACGCGCCGCTCGCCTGGACATGACAATCCTGTCCACCGATCATGACCCCCAGCGCCTTCAGACCGTCCGACATGGAAGAAATCAATGTCGCAGGCGGGCAGATCAGCATCCGCCGCATCGGGCCGGCCGCAGGGCGCAGAGCGCCAAGCCGGTCGATAAAGGCTGCGCCGACGGCGCGTGAGCCGTTCATCTTCCAATTGCCAGCGATTAGCTTGATGCGACGACTCAACCCTGCTCTCCCCCGCCATCGACGTCTTTTGTTTGGCGCATCATGACCCGCTTTCGGGCTTCGCCGCGATCCCGATCCGAGACATAAATCAGGCCGGCGATCCGGCGGACCAGAGCGTCCTCATCGGGATGCAGCTCGCCATCCGCGTAGGCGACTTCCCACAGCATCTCGATCAACCCGACACGCTCTTCGGAGTCAAGCCGTTCAACCACGAGGCGAATGAACGGATAAAGCTGGGTCGTGCCGGACGATGCATTTTCCGCCGCCGCCAGCAGCCTGGCGACAGCGGCGGGTTCGAGATTGAATCGGGACGCCAGCAGAGATTCTATCGCTTGGCGCTCGACACTATCGAAATGATCGTCCATGGACGCCGCCTGGACCAAGAGCGCGGCGACGGCGACTTGCAGACGATCCGGCCTTGGCGACGCAAGCTGGCCTGAGGCGCCAGAGAAGAGATCGACGATTTGCTGAATCATCCGTAGTGGATAGTCCGACAGCGATCGCGGGATCAAGCGGGCGTGGACGTGTATAGGATTATCCGCCTTCGACCGGTAGATTTTCTACCTACCGCCTACTCCGGGTCCGTCGATCCCCATCCTGTTGCCCGGCGAAACCGCGCGCCCTAAGATGCCCCCGCTTCGTTCGAGCCTAGCATAGGCTCGCTTCTCCGTCACTGTAGCCGGTTCAATGCTCCAAAGTTTTCGGACGATCATCAATTCCATCATCGGGAAGGTGTTTTTCACGATCCTTCTCGCCACGTTCGCGCTTTTGGGCGTCGGCTACGGTTTTCGCGATCTTGTGCTCGGTGGGACGGGCGCGAACGATGCGGCCACCGTCGGCGGCGCCACGATTTCGCTCGGTCAGCTGGATAGCGATTATCGCCGGCAGCTTCAGGCGCAGCAGCGCCGCCTGGGGCCGGCCTTCAACCCCACGGCGGCGGAAAAACAGGCCATCGCTCAGGCGGCGCTGGATAAGGATATCGGCGATGCGCTGTTCGCGGATGTCGCGCGGCGCGATGGCCTCAGGATCAGCGACGCGCTGCTCCGCGAAATTATTCAGAACGAGCATGCCTTCGCCGGCTCGGATGGCCGTTTCGACGCCGCCCATTTCCGCGGCCTGCTGGAAAACGAGGGCCTGACGGAGACCGCCTTCGTTACCGCGGTGCGGCAGGACCTTGCCAAACAACTGGTGGTCAACCCCGTGGCCGGCAGCGCGACCGCGCCGAAACAACTGACCGACGACATTTTTCGCTATCGCAACGAACGGCGCGTCGCGGAAATCGTAACCATCCCGAACGACTCGGCGGGGAACCCGCCTGCGCCCAGCGACGCCGATATCGAGG
>CAJCJC010000448.1 GCA_903970575.1 Alphaproteobacteria bacterium | reverse complement strand
GGCCCGGTCGGCGAAGCCGTAGAGATGGGGGATTTCCTCCCGCATCCGCATCTCGGTGTGAAACGAGGCGGCCGTCCCCGGCTTGTCCAGCCGCCCCAGCGTCCGCGCCGAGCATGACATGTGATACCCCACCCCCTGCACATCGAGGATCAGCCAATCCTCGCCGATGCTGTCGATGACGCCGCGCAGCTTGGCGATCATGGTATCTTACCTCGCCCCAGCGGGGAGAGGTCGGACGCGGAGCGTCCGGGTGAGGGGGCTGGCTCGGCCTTCGCGGACGGTTCTAGTGCGATCTCCCTGTGGCTACCCCCCCTCACCCTCCCGCTTTGCGGGCCCCTGCCTCTCCCTGATGGGGCGAGGGATTCAGTCTCTCGCGGGCGTATCGCGGCCGCGATGGTTTGCAGCACGCCGTCCAGGTTTTCGTTCACCTCATTATTCCAGAAGCGAAGGACCTGGAAGCCCGCCTGCTCCAGTTTTGCTGTCCGGTCATCGTCGGTCAGGTTGTCGGTATGCTGACCGCCGTCCAGTTCCACGATCAAACTCGCCTCATGCGACAGGAAATCGGCGATGTAGTTCAGGACTGGGGCCTGACGTCGGAATTTGATGCCCAGTTGCTCGTTGCGTAGCGATTGCCAAAGACGCTTTTCCACATTGGTCCCATCCTGGCGCAAGCGGCGCGCGTTCGCGATCTGGTGGGCGGCGGGCTTGGGGAGAAAGGCCCCCTCACCCTCCCGCTGACGCGGGTCCCTCCCTCTCCCCGCTGGGGCGAGGGATTCTTGGACGATTCTGGCGCCCCGGTGATGCGCATGGCAGATGGCGACGGCGAGCGCGTCGGCGGCGTCCGCCTTGGCGTGCGAGCCGGGGAGCAGCATGCCGACCATCATGGCGATCTGGGTTTTATCGGCGTGGCCGGCGCCGACGACGGATTTCTTGACGAGGTTGGCGGCGTATTCGGCGACCGCAAGGCCGGTCATCGCCGGCGCCAGCAGGGCTATGCCCCGCGCCATGCCGAGCTTCAGGGTCGAGGCCGGGTTGCGGTTGACGAACACCTCCTCGACCGCCGCCTCTTCCGGCCCCCAGGTCACGATGATCTTGGCGAGTTCCGAATAGAGCGACGAAAGGCGGGCGGACAGCGCGTCCGACGGGTCCGAGGTCACGACGCCGTGGGCGATATGGCGCAAACGGTTGCCCTCGCACTCGATAACGCCCCAGCCGGTGCGGTTGAGGCCGGGATCGACGCCAAGGATGCGAATGGACGCCATTCAGTCCGCGGTCAAACGCTGCATGAGTTCGTCCGACAACTCGGCGTTGGCGGCGACGCTCTGCACGTCGTCGTTGTCTTCCAGCACGTCGATCAGCTTCAGCAGGCTTTCCGCCTGCTCGTCGGTCGGCGCGGCCGTGGTGACGGGCCGCCATTCCAGCGCGGCGTTGGTGGCGGGGCCGAATTTGGCCTCGAGCGCGTCGCGCACGGCGCTGAAATTCTCGACCGTGGTGGTGACCTCGTGCTCGTCGGAATCGGACTCGACGTTCTCGGCCCCGGCTTCGGCCGCGACCTCGAAGATGGCGTCCGACGACGCCGTCTTGAGCGGATAGGTCAGCACGCCCAGCCGCTGAAACATGAAGCTGACGGAGTTCGTCTCCCCCAGCGCCCCGCCGGCCTTGGCGAAGGCGGTGCGGATTTCGGGCGCGGTGCGGTTGCGATTATCGGTCAGCGCCTCGACGATCAGCGCGACGCCGCCAGGGCCATAGCCCTCGTATCGGATGGATTCATAATTCGCGGCGTCGTTGCCCTCGCTCACCTTGATGGCGCGGTCGATGCGGTCCTTGGGCATGTTCTTCTGCCGCGCGGCCTGAATGGCGGCGCGCAGGCGCGGATTCATCGCCGGGTCGGGCAGCCCGGCCTTGGCGGCGACGGTGATTTCACGGGCCAGCTTATTGAAGATTTTCGCTCGCTTGGCGTCCTGGCCGCCTTTGCGATGCATGATGTTCTTGAACTGAGAATGTCCGGCCATGGTCTGTTTCTAAAGAGGTGCGACGCGACTCGGATCGTCTATTGAATCCCCTCCGGCGCGGCAAGTCCAGGCGGTAACCCCAGGTCGCGCCTCACCCCAAAATGTAATGCGGGATGAATCGGGCGCGGTTGGTGGTGATGGGGCCTTGTTCTTCGCGGATGCAGAGGCCGCAGGGTTGGCCGGCGACGACCCATGAGCCGAGTATGGCGGTTTGGCCTTGGTTTTGGAAAACGGGGCCGATGGCCTGCAAAACGGCGCGGCCGTCATAGGGGCCGGGTGTCGCCGCGGCCACGGCGCCGCGCAGGCGGATTTCCACATTCGCGCCCTCCCGCCCAAGAAGCGGCTTGCGGACGAAATCGGCGCCGAGCCTAGCGGCCTCCGGGTCGCCTTCGTACCAGGCGGGCAGCAGGTTGGGGTGGCCGGGGTGCAGGCGCCAGAGCTCGGCCAGAAGGCCCTTATTCGCGAGCAGCATCTTCCACACCGGTTCGATGAACAGGCACGGGCGGCGGAGCGTGTACTGGCCGAAGGCGTCGCGGGCCATCCATTCCCACGGGTAGAGCTTGAACAGCGCGCGGATAAAATTGTCCTGAAGGTCGGTGAAGCGGCCGCGCGGATCGATGCCGATATCCTCGATCGCGATGGGGATCGGTTGCAGCCCAGCCTGCTGCGTGACGTCCGCCAGATACATGATCGTGGCGCCGTCTTCCTCATGGTCGCGCATCGAGGCCAGATGCAAGCGGCGATCGATGCCCATCTGTTTCAGGGCTGCGATCAGGCGTTCGTGGATCGAGTTGAACTGGTCGGACTCCGCCGGCAGGGCGCGTACCGCTTGCAAATCCTCAAGCCATTGCCATTGCACGACGGCGGATTCCAAAAGCGCGGTCGGCGTGTCGGCGTTGAACTCCAGCAGCTTGGCGGGGCCGCGCCCATTATAGGCGAGGTCGAACCGGCCATAGAGGTCGCGGTCGCGCAGGCGCCAGCTTTCGGCGATGGCGGGGCGGAAATCGGCGGGAATGCCCAGGCGGTCGAGTGCCCCCGGGTCGCCGATCAGGCCATCGATCGCGGCGTAGCACATCGCCATGAGCTCGCCGGTCGGGGCCTCGATATCGTTTTCGATCTGGGCGAGCGAGAAGCGGTAGCGGACGGTTTCATCCCAATAGGGAATGGCGCCGTCGGTATGGAAGGTAAGGCCGGCGGTTTCGCATTTCTGGCGCCAGTCCGGGCGCGGCCGACTGGACTCGCGAATCATTCACCGCCTCCGCCGAAACCATGCCCGG
>CAJCJC010000447.1 GCA_903970575.1 Alphaproteobacteria bacterium | reverse complement strand
TTTTCGGCCAAGGCCTTGAACATCCTCTGCGCGACCCCGGCATGGCTGCGCATGCCGACCCCGATCACCGACAGCTTCGCGACGTTCGAGTCCGATATCAGCCTCGCATAGCGCAGCGTATCGCGGGCGCCTTCCAGCGTCGCGACCGCGCGGGCCAGATCGGCCTTCGAGACTGTAAAAGTCATGTCCGTCGTCTTTCCATCCGCGGCCACGTTCTGCACGATCATGTCGACATTGATCGCGGCGTCGGTCAATGGCCCGAAGATGGCCGCGGCCACGCCAGGGCTGTCCTCGACCCGCAGCAAGGTGACTTTCGCCTCGTCCCGGCTATAGGCAATCCCCGTTACGACTTCCTGTTCCACGATCTCATCCTCATCGACGACCAAAGTCCCGGGAAGGTCGCTTCCCGGCCGGTCGGAGAAGCTCGACAAGACCTGGATTCGCACACCGTGATTCATCGCGAGCTCGACCGAACGCGTCTGTAGCACCTTGGCCCCCTGAGACGCCAGTTCGAGCATCTCCTCATAGGTGATCTTGGACAGTTTCCGCGCCTTCGTCACGATTCTGGGGTCCGTGGTGTAAACCCCGTCCACGTCGGTATAGATGTCGCAGCGATCGGCTTTCAGCGCAGCCGCCATCGCCACCGCCGAAAGATCGCCAGCGCCGCGGCCCAGCGTGGTGATGCGGTTGCGGTCGGACAGACCCTGAAAGCCGGAAATGACGGGTACCTCGCCGGCGGCCAGCCGGCGCTCCAGCTCCTCGGTGTCGATCGACAGGATGCGCGCCTTGGCGTGCACGTCGTCGGTGCGAATGGGAATCTGCCATCCAAGCCACGAACGCGCGTTGACGCCCAGTTTTTGCAACGCCAGCGCCGTCAGCCCCGCCGTCACCTGCTCGCCCGTGGCCACCACCACGTCGTATTCGCGGGAATCGAACAAGGGACTGATCGACGAACACAGACCGACCAGCGCGTTGGTCGCGCCGGACATTGCTGAAACGACGACGACCACTTGATGGCCCGCGTCGATCTCCGCCTTTACCTTATGTGAAACCCGAATAATGCGGTCTATATCGGCGACCGACGTGCCGCCGAATTTCTGAACGATGCGAGCCACGATACCTGACGATAAGCCGATGGAAAGGGGGCGTATCCATACTCCGCGCGCGCCAAGGCGTGCAAGCGCGCCCGTTTCGCGTTATGAGTGACGCCGTTTCGTGGCGTGACAGGTCGATGGCGAATGCAAATGGACAGCACGGTCGATCGGTCGGAGATCGAGAAATTCAGCCGCATGGCGGCCGATTGGTGGAACCCGGCGGGGCCGTTCAGGCCGCTGCATCGGCTGAACCCGGTGCGCCTTTCCTATATTCGGGACCTGGCTGTCCGTCATTTTGGCCTGGACGCCAATTCTGTGTCGCCTCTCGCAGGTCTCGCCGCGCTCGATATCGGTTGCGGCGGCGGACTGGTCGCCGAGCCGATCGCCATGATGGGCGCGTCGGTCACGGCGGTGGACGCGGACGAGGCGGCCATTCGGGCGGCCCGCGCCCATGCAAGCGATCGCGGCGCCGACATCGATTATCGTGTCGGCGGCCTTGAAGAATTGGCCGAAAGCGGCGCGCGGTTCGATATCGTTTTGGCGCTGGAGATCGTGGAGCATGTGGCCGATTTGCCCATGTTCCTCTCGACCCTGGCCTCCGTCGTCGCCCCGGGCGGTCTGCTAATTCTGTCCACCCTCAATCGCACGCTGAAATCGATGGCGCTCGGGATCGGCATGGCCGAATACGTCCTGCGCTGGGTCGAGCCCGGGACGCATGACTGGCGCAAATTCGTGCGCCCGTCGGAGTTGACGCGCGGTCTGAGGCGGGCCGGGTTCGAAATGGTCGATTTGACTGGGCTGGTCTTCGATCCGCTGGCGCGCGAATTCCGGCTGCGCGCCGACGATATTTCGGTGAATTATTTCGTGACCGCGGTTCCGCGGGCTGGCTGAATTGTAGGTCGGAAAAGCGAAGCGTCTCCCGACGTACTTTGCGGGAGGCGCCATGTCGGGAGGCGCCGGCGCTTTCCCGACCTACGCGTCCGGACGTCAGCTATCGCTTCGCCGAAGCCAGGGCACCGCCGCCACCGCGATGCCCTCTTCCTGCAGCTCGGCCGCTTCGGATGGAGTCGCTTCGCCATAGATTTCGCGATGCTCCGTCTCACCATAGTGGATTTTACGCGCCTCTTCCGCGAACGCCTTGCCCACATAGTCGCAGGTCTCGGCGATATGCCGGTTAAGCTCGGCGATCTTGGTCAAGACAGCCCGAATCTGCTCCGGCGCAATTTTCTCGGCGGGCGGCTCCGCTATCGCCGGCGATGTTGGCTGCGAGACAGTCTTAAGATCATGGCGCGTATACGGTTCATCGCGTCGCGAGCGGCCGATGCGCGGCGCCATGGGCGCTTTCGACACGTCTGCGTCGCCGCAGAACGGGCAGGATATTTCCCGGGCGGAATGTTGCAGGTCGTATGTCGCGGAGTTGCGAAACCAAGCTTCGAAGCCATGGCCCGCGCCACAGCGCAGCTCATAAAGAATCATGGAATAGCGGTGAATTGTTCGGACATTTTACCCAATCTAGGGGAATGCCTGACCGTCCGCTAGTGCCGGGGCGAATGGTCGCGAATGATGCAGCGAGCGGATCATGCGCCGCGCCGCGGCAACGCGTTCGAGATCGCAATCCGCGATCGTCACGCCCTCCGCTTCGCCGCCATCGGCCAGGACTTCGCCCCACGGCGACACGATCAGCGAATGTCCGAATGTCGCCCGCCCGCCGTCATGCAACCCGGTTTGCGCCGGCGCGACGATAAACGCGCCGGATTCGATCGCCCGCGCGCGCAGCAGAACATGCCAATGCGCCCGGCCCGTCGGAACGGTAAACGCCGCCGGAACCGCGATGATCGCCGCGCCCGCCCGGCCTAACGCCGCGTACAGGGCCGGAAACCGCACATCGTAGCAGATGCTGAGCCCAATCCGTCCGAACGGCGCGTCGGCCACCACCGCGCGGTCGCCTGCGTCGAACGTCGCGCTCTCGCGATAACTTTTCCCATCCAGCGGATCGGCGTCGAACATGTGAATCTTGTCGTATCGCGCGGCCACATCGCCCGATGGCGCGATCAGGAAGCTGCGATTGGCCAGCCGATCCGGCGACACCTTGATCGACAGCGACCCAATCAGAAGGAATGCGCCCGTTTCCCGCGCGAGAGCGCCAAAACGCGCAAGGGCGGGGTGGCCATCCTCTTCCAGGGCCGCAGCGATCGAATCCGCCCGGCGCTCATACATGCCGCTGGTATTCTCAGGCGTGGCGATCAGCGTGGCCCCGGCTTGCGCCGCCTCGCGAATCCAATGCTCGGCCGAATTCAGATTGGCGGCAAGGTCCGGCTTGGCGTTCAACTGAACGCAGGCGATTCGCAGAATCACGCCTAGGCGCCGAGACCCAGCAATTTGTCCAGCTCGCCCGTCCGGTTCAGCGCCGACAGCTCGTCCGAGCCGCCGATGCCCTTGCCGTCGATGAAGATTTGCGGCGTGCTGCTACGGCCTTCCGCGCGGTCGATCATCTCGACTTTGCGCTTGGGCTCCATCATCACGTCGAATTCCTCATACGTGACGCCCTTGCTGTCGAGCAGTTTCTTCGCCCGCGAACAATAACCGCAGAATGCCTGCGTGTAGATTTCGATCTTTGCCATCGTAGGGATATAAGAACCGATCTGGGCTTAGTCCAGAACCGCCCGCGCCAGGGTCAGCACATCCACCCTGGCCGCGCCACCGCGTCGCAGCACGCGGGCGCAGGCCGAGGCCGTGGCCCCGGTGGTCAGAACGTCGTCGACCAGGACGATGCGTGCGCCCTTGACCCTGTCGGCCAGTCGCGGATTCAGCTGGAAAGCGCCGGTGACGTTGCGGCGGCGCGCGCTTGCGCTCAGCCCGCCCTGGCTCGGCGTCGCGCGATGGCGCCGCAGCAGGTCCGGCGCATGTGGGACGTTCGCCAGACGCGCGGCGTGCGCCGCGATCAGCGCGGCCTGATTATAACGCCGACTCAGCAAGCGCCAGCGATGGAGCGGCGCAGGCGTTACGATATCCGCGTCCGCCAGCAGCTCGGCCCCCGCGCGGGCCAGCCAGGCGCCGAAAGCAGGCGCGGCGTGCAGCCGGTCTCCATGCTTGAATCCCAGGATCAGCCCGCGGCTGCCCTCGTCATACACGACCGCCGCCCGCGCCCGGTCGAATTCCGGCGGCGCCCCGTGGCAACTGGCGCAGCTTTGGTCCGCCTCGGTCGCGAAATCGAACGGCGCGCCGCAGGCCAGGCATAGCGGAGGCGTAATGAAGGTCAGCCT
>CAJCJC010000446.1 GCA_903970575.1 Alphaproteobacteria bacterium | reverse complement strand
AATCTGGGCGTCGAAATCGGCCAGTTGACCCTGGTGCTCGCGGTTACTCTTTTTGTATTGCTGCTAGCGAAACTGAAGCTGTCGCTTCCGCGGCCGATCGTCGTGGATGTCGCCTCCGCCTTTCTGGTTGGGCTCGGCGTGTTCTGGTTTGTCAGCCGGAGCTATGCCTGACGGGGTACTACGCGGCTTGGACCGGCTTGTAGGGTGTGATCTTGTCGATTTGCGCCGCCATGCCGCGCTTGGCTTCGAGCATGTCATATGCATTCTGAAGGCGGAGGAAGTAGCCTTCCGACAATCCGAAGAATTTGCATAGGCGCAGATCGGTGTCGGCGGTGATGTCGCGGGCGCCGTTGACGATCGCATGGATTCGATTGCCCGGAACGCCGAGGGCATGCGCCAGGCGATTCTGGCTCATGCCGATTTCGTTCAGAAAATCTTCCTTTAAAATTTCGCCCGGATGTGGGTTATGAAGCCGTTCCATGGTTGTGCCCTTCGCGCGGCGACTGAATTCAGTGGTAATCGACGATTTCGACATTGGTCGCGTCGCCCTGCGTCCACTCGAAACAAATGCGCCATTGGTTGTTGATTCGAATACTCATTTGCCCCGCGCGATCGTCTTTCAAAGCCTCAAGGCGATTGCCGGGCGGATTACGCAAATCTTCGAGCGTCGCCGAGGCATCCAACTGGCGTAGCTTGCGCAACGCACGATCCTGGATGTCGGCAGGAAACTTTCGGCTCGATCGACCCTCCCAAATTCGCCCGGTCTCCTTGCATCTGAAAGATAGGATCATGTGGCAGACTTAATATAAGGTGATACGTAATACGTATCAAGGCACATGCTTCTATCATCCCCGGCCCAAGGTCAGTGGACGAATCGTAGCGGGGATAAGTCTAGGCTGTCGTCGACGGCGCGCCGAAGGCCAGGGCATACCCGCTATCGTCGCGAATGCCAAACTCGCGCGCGCCATAGTCGAAATCGTCCACCGCGTAGATGATGTCGGCGCGATCCTTCAGTTTAGCCCACAGCGCATCCACCTCTCGGCCGTCTCCAGACCGATATAGAGTTGGCCCGTGAATTTCGGGCCTTGCCATTCCTCATGCGCATTCGGCGCGGCCAGAATGATGCGCACGGAGTCGCGATACAGGTTCGAATAGGCGGTCGTCCGCATGCCACAGGTAAACCCAAGCAGATCGACGTAGAAGCGGACCGACCGATCCATGTCGTCCGTCGTCAGAATCGGCGCGAGTGTTTTAAGCGGCATAAATCAAAGCCGGGGATACAGGATCATCATCGCCAAATAATACAGCACATCCCCCGCCAGGAAGGCGAACAGCATCGTCAATACGACGCCGGTTCTGACGATTCCGAAATTCGGGGGGGGCGGCTCGATGTTCAGCAATCGACGGACCCTGGGCGCCACGAACCCATCCCCGAAGCCAGGCAGACCGGCAATGACGCGACTTTCCCCGCTCACCAGTTCGGCCGCCATGCGCTCGACCGCCAGGATCGCGGCGGCGACGGTATCGCGCCCGACGAAGGAGGCGGCATGGGCGTCGCAGCATTGCTCGTTCGCCAACGCCAGCGCGTTCAGCAAACGCCCGCGAAACGGCGGCACATAACTTCCCGCCAAAATCCGGGCGATCGATACGGTCAAACCATCGCGGCGGCGTAGATGCGCCTGTTCGTGGAGAATGACGGCGCGATACTGGTCGGGGGATAATCGGTCTTGGATCGCGCTGGACACGTAAACGCGCCCACCGCCGGCGAACGCGAACGCGGCGCCGTTTGGAATGACCCGAACAGCCGAGTCGGCGACCAGGTCGCTCGCGGCGTCGAACGCCGACAGGACCCGGCGCGATATCAGGCGCTGCCTGACGGCGCGGGCGCATAGAAAGATCGTGGCGCATAAAAGTGGGAGCGCGGCGAGAATCGATTCCGGTCGAATGCCCGCGGGGTCTTCATTCCAGAGGCAGGCGCTGCCGAAATCGCAGGCGCCGAAAAAAATGTCGCCGAGCGAGGACATCAGGACGCTTGCCCCGATCAACCATGGCGCGCCGGCGGCGAACAAGAGAAGCTGCGCGCGCAATTCGGGCGCCACGGAGTCCAGTATCCGCAGGATCGAAGGCAGCGCGACATGGCAGATCACCGAAGCCAGGGACACCAGGATCGCCAGCACCAGCAGCACGAAGGGGATGGTCAGCATTCGTCGTCCCCCTCGCCTGTCTTGGCGCCGATGCGCGCCGCCACCAAACGTTCAAGTTCGAGCAGCATGGATTTGTCGGTCCGGGCCGCGAAATCGACGAACGCGGTCAGAACGGCGCCGGTTTCACCGCCGTTCAGACGAGAGATGGCGGCGTTGATGGTTTGCTCCAGCACGCCGGCGCGATCGACAACCGCGCTGTAGACGAACGCGTGGCTAACCTTGCGGCGCGTCAGCAATTTCTTGCGATACAGACGCTCCAGCGTGGATTGAACGGTATTCGAACTCAGTCCACGCTCGACGCCGATCTTGGCATGCACGGCTTTGACGTCGGCGTCGCCGAGCCGCCAGATACACTCGAGAGTCGCGAGTTCGAGATCGCCCAAATTGGGAGCAGCGAAGGCATTCATGCGCCTAAACTAACATTGGACCGGGGATCGTCAACCGAGAAGCGGCGTCAAGAAGCGGTCAGCGGAGGGCCTCGCCGATCGTCACGCCGATCTCGCCGAGCCCGTCGATCCCGCCCGTCACCCGGTCTCCCGGAACGAGCGCGCCGACGCCGGCGGGGGTGCCGGTGTAGACGAGGTCGCCGGGCTGGAGCGCGACGCCGTGCGACAGGTTCGACAGCAATTCGGGCGCCTTCCAGATCAGGTCGCGTAGATTGGCGTCCTGGCGGATGGCGCCGTTCACCGACAGCCAAATCCGGCCTTCATTGATGAGCCCCGTGTCGGCCAAGCGCGATATCTGCCCACAGGGGGCGGAATCGTCGAATCCCTTAGCGAAATCCCAGGGCTGGCCCTGGGCGCGCGCCGCCGCCTGCAAATCCCTGCGCGTGAGGTCGATGCCGACGGCATAGCCGTAAATCAGGCGTTCGGCGTCCGCGGCGGACGTTTGGCGGCCGGGGGCGCCGATGGCGATGACGAGTTCGATCTCGTGATGAAGATCTTGGGTCAGCATCGGATAGGGGATCGTCGCGCCATCGGGTACGAGCGCATCGGCCGGCTTGCAGAAATAGAATGGGGTGCTCCGCGCCGGGTCTCCGCCCATTTCCTTGACGTGGTCGTTATAATTTCGCCCGACGCAGAAGATTCGGCGCACCGCGAAAGACCTGGTCTGGCCACGGACGGGAACGGACGGTCGCGCGATGGGCGGGAAGATATAATCCATAATCGGTCCTGTTTCACCTTAGCCGCGACAGCGATAGATTAACACAATAGGATATGTTCTGTAGCCTCGGATTGGCGGCGAATCCTTCGCCCGGCTGACCCTTCATACGGTAAACGGCGCGATTCATGGCAAGTCCGGCAGCATCCTCGTTCCCGATCGTCGGCATCGGCGCGTCGGCGGGCGGCGTGGACGCGTTGGAAGGCTTCTTTCGCGGCATGCCGCCCGATCCCGGAATGGGGTTCGTGGTGGTGACGCATCTCAATCCCGAACGCGAAAGCCTGCTGCACGAGATCATCGCGCGATACACAAAGATGCAGGTGCATCCGGCGGCGGACAGGGTGGAGGTAGAGCCGAATACCGTCCATGTGCTGCCGGCCGACGCGATCATCGGCATCTCGGGCCGCGTCCTGAAGGTCACCCCGCTGAGCAAGGTTAACAGGGAACGCAAGCCGATCGATATTTTTTTCAGCGCGCTGGCCCAGGATATGGGGGAATACGCGGCCGCCATCGTGCTGTCGGGCGGGGATGGCGACGGCACGCTGGGGATAAAGGCGGTAAAGGAACGCGGCGGCCTGACGATGGCCCAGGTGGCCGACGGACACGGCCCGGCGCATCCCGACATGCCCAACAGCGCCATCGCCAGCGGCCTTGTCGATTTCGCGATCCCCGTCGGCGAGATGGGGACGAGGCTGGTGGAGTTCGCGCGCAGCCTAGACATGCTGGAAACGATGGCGTCGACGTCCAAGTCGCCAGACGATCAGGCGCTGGATGATTCGAGCGAAAAAATTTACGCCATCTTGCGCAATCAGATCGGCCATGACTTCGCCGGCTACAAGACCAAAACCTTCCTGCGACGCGTCCAGAGGCGCATGCATGTGGTGCAGATCGAGACCATCGAGGGATATGTCGAACGGCTGAGGCAGGATCCGAAAGAGGTCAACGCGCTGTTCCGCGACCTGTTGATCAATGTGACCAATTTCTTCCGCGACTCGGTCGCGTTCGACAAATTGAAAGAGCTGGTGATCCCGAAGCTGTTCGAGGGACGCGGCGCGGATGAGACGGTGCGGGTATGGATTCCCGGTTGCGCCACCGGCGAGGAAGTGTACTCGATCGCGATTCTTCTGCGTGAACATATGGACACGCTGGTCGCGATCCCACGGGCCCAGGTTTTCGCGACGGATATAGACGAGCATGCGCTGGCCGTGGCGCGCGCCGGACGCTATCCAGAGGCGCTGCTGGACAGCGTATCGCCGGAACGGCGCCGGCGGTTCTT
Organism: Alphaproteobacteria bacterium; assembly: GCA_903970575.1. Lineage (GTDB taxonomy): Bacteria > Pseudomonadota > Alphaproteobacteria > BOG-932 > Roseiterribacteraceae > BOG-932. The sequence goes on along the minus strand of CAJCJC010000446.1, from coordinate 5,415 downwards.
CATCGGCGACGGCGGCAGCTATGTCGTGAGCAAGGATGTCCGCGACATTTGTATTTTTTCGCCGCATAGCGTGATCCGCGACCCACCCTTTTCCCGGATCGATCTGGTGTCATGCCGCAACCTGCTGATCTATTTCGGCCCGGACGTGCAGAGCCAGGTGATCCCGACGTTTCATTATTCGCTGCGGCAGGGCGGCTATCTTTTTCTCGGCACGTCGGAGAACGTGAGCCAGTTCGGGGACCTGTTCACGCCGCTCGATAAGAAGCACCGCATATTCCGCAAGCGCGACGATGGCGCGTCGCTGGTGCGGCTGCCGATGACCGTCAACGGACTTCGCTCGTCGCCGTTCGCCCATGAAACGCCGCGCGCACGCAGCCCGCTCAGCGGGATCGCTCTCAGACAGTCGGTGGAGAGCCAGGTGCTGGATCGGTTCGCGCCGCCCCATGTCGTCGCGACCCGTGACGGCGACGTGGTGTATTATTCGGCCAAGACCGGCAAATACCTTGAGCCGGCGCCGGGCGTGCCGACGCGGCAACTGCTCAACATGGCGCGAAAGGGCCTGCGGCTGGACCTGCGCACCGTATTCCGCGAGGCGGTCGATACCGACCGCACCGTAACGCGGCAGGGGCTGGAGATCGAAAGCGATGATGGCCGCGTCCAGTCGGTGACGGTGACGGTGGAACCGATTCTGGACCGGCGCGGAGACGAACCGTTGTTCCTGGTGCTGTTCGCCGACCAGGGGCCGGCCGTCAGCCGCGAAGCGGCGGCGAAGCGGACTAGCCGTGCGGCGGAGGGAGAGACCCTTCATCTGGAAAGGGAGTTGCGCGAGGCGCGCGAGCGCCTGCAATCGCTGATCGAGGAATACGAGACGGCGCTTGAGGAACTGAAATCGTCGAATGAAGAGCTGGTGTCGGTCAACGAAGAGCTGCAATCGACCAATGAAGAGCTGGAAGCGTCCAAGGAGGAGCTCCAGTCGCTGAACGAGGAGCTGCATACGGTCAACGCCGAACTGAACGGCAAGATCGAGGCGCTGGACGCGGCCAACAGCGATCTACAAAACCTGTTTGAAAGCACCGAGGTCGCGACCGTATTCCTGGATCGCAATCTGGTGATCCGCACCTTTACGCCGGCGGTGTCGCGGGTGTTCAACATCCTGCCGGGAGATCGCGGCAGGCCCCTCACCGATTTGTCCAGCCGGGTCATCATGCCGACGCTGGCGGACGACGTCCGGGCGGTGCTGTCCACGGGCAGAAAGATCGAGCGGCGGATCGAACAGGATGGCGGCGTCACCCATTTTCTGATGGGCATGTTCCCCTATCGGGACGTCGACAGACGCATCGAAGGCGTCGTCGTGACATTCGTCGATGTCACCAGCCTAACCCACGCCGAGGCGCATCAGCGCGTGCTGATCGCGGAGTTGAACCACCGCGTAAAAAATATGCTGACCGTGGTGATCGCGGTCGCCGAACAGACGCTCAGGACCTCCTCCGACCCGGATATTTTCAAGCGCGCGTTCATCCCCCGGCTGCACGCGATGGCCCGGTCCTACGAGCTGTTGTCGCGGGATAACTGGACGGCGGCGTCGATGGAGGAATTGACGCGCATGGCCTTGGCGCCGTTCGGCATCGAGCGCGCGACGATCGCGGGACCCGCGGTAACGCTGGACCCAAAGCGGGCCATTTCGGTGGGGATGATCTTGCATGAGCTGGCGACCAACGCGGGCAAATACGGCGCCCTGTCAAAGGTCGACGGACGCGTCGTCGTCAACTGGGCGGTCAAGGATATGGATGGCCGCCATCGGCTGACGCTGACATGGCGGGAATCAGACGGGCCGGACGTGGCGGCCCCGACAAAACGGGGATTGGGACTGAGGCTGATCGAACGCGAGACCAGCTATAGTCTCGGCGGCGACGCCAGGTTCGAGTTTTTGCCGACGGGCTTTAACGCCTTCATCGAATTCGCGCTTCCGGGTGAACGCTGATGCCCGAAACCGTTGCTCCTCCCGCGACCGCGCCTCGGAAGCGAGCCCTGATCGTGGAGGATGAATGGCTGATCGCGGACGATATCGAAAGGATGCTGCTGATCCTTGGATACGACATCGTGGGGCCGACGCCGCGCAGCGACGACGCGCTGGCCTTGATCGCACGCGAAACACCGGATTTCGCCGTGCTGGATATCAGCCTGGATGGGCATTACAGCTTTCCCGTCGCCCAGGAACTTACGCGCCGGAAAATCCCGTTCCTGTTCTTGTCGGGATATGCGCGGAACGATATTCCCGTGGCTTTCAGAACCGCGCCGCTTTTACAGAAACCAATGAGCCTAGAAGCCCTTAACGCGACGCTGAGCGCGCTCTTCGGTTGAAGCGGCCTCATAGTGTTCGTTCGCTGGTTGCGGAGCGTCGTTCGGGCGCCAGGCGCGCGGATTGAGATAATCCGGATCGAACATCGCGATCGTCTGAAGCATCTTGAGATTTAGGATCGTCAAAACCTTTCCCGACAGGGTGACTAGGCGATCGCGCCGCAACTCCTGCAGGGTCCGATTGACATGGACCACCGACAGGCCAAGCGTATCGGCGAGATCGGCCTGCGTTATCGGCAGTTCGAAGCTGTGCCCCCGCGTTTTGCCCACGGAATCCAGACGGAAGAACATTTCGCAGATCAGATGCGACAGCCGTTCAAGCGCGGTGCGCTGACCCAGATTGACGAGCCATTCCCGGCCGATCGATTCCTCCACGAAGGTGGACCACCAGAAGGCGCGGGCAAGGCCCGGATTTTTCTCGATCAGGTCAAGTATCGTGTGGCGCGACCAGACGACGACGGTTGCGCGCGAGAGCGTGGCGACGGAGTGATCGACGCGGTCCAGCAGGAACATGCGCGCATCGCATAAATCGCCGGGAAGCAGATAGGACACGATCTGGCGGCGGCCATCGGGAAGAAGTTTGTACCGGCAGGCGAAACCCTCGACCACGAGGTTAACGCCGTCCCTTACCGCCCCCTCGACAACGATGTCCGTGCGGGGCTCAACATGTCGGGTCGCGTTGTCGGCATTAAGGAGGGCATGCTTTTCCCCATCCGACAGGGATATGAGCGTATCGAGTTTCCGGAGTAAGGGGGCGATCATCTTCAATCTCCTTTTGCGCGGCCGACAATCAAATCAGGCCGTGAAGAGCGCCGATCAGCGCCGTTTCGTTAATCGGCTTTGCGATATAGGCCGTTCCCTCAAGTCCGCTCGGGATGTCGCGGGCGTGATAGCCGGTGACGTAGACCCACGGCACGCTTTTGGCGCGCAACGCATGCGCGAGCGGAAACACCGATTCTCCGTGCAGGTCGATGTCGAGCACGGCGCAATCCACCTCGCGCGCCGCCAGGAGATCGAGGCCCATGGCCATATTTGGAAACGGCCCAACCACATTCGCCCCATGGTCGATCAGAAAACGACGAATTTCATCGGCGATGAAATACTCATCCTCGACCACCAGGACGCGGCGGCCCAGAAGCAACAGACGCTTGGATTCGTCGGCCAAATGCTGGTCGTCCGGCGGCGTCATGGCGCATCCGCCAGGGAAGACTCCGTCCATAACAACGGACCGCGATGAAATTCGGCGCTCGGCGGCCTGCGGGCTAGCGGGAGCGTCACGGCGCAACGTATGCCGCCGGGAAGAAAATCGATACTCGTCGTCGCAGCGAGTTCATAGGGCAGCGTGCGCTCGATCAACTCGTGGCCAAAACCCCGGCGGCGTGGCGCGGACGCGACAACAGGCACGCCAAATTCGCACCATTCCAATTCCAACCTGGATGGATTCGCCTCGCTGTCGACCCGCCAGGAAATGTCGATCCGGCCGGATTTCGCCGAGAGCGCGCCATATTTTATCGCGTTCTCGGTCAATTCATGGATCGCAAGCGCCAGGGTTTCGGCCGCCTTCGACCATAATTTCACCCGAGGACCCCGCGCCGTCACCTTATCGCCCTTGACGGAGTGCGCGAGCATTTCCTCGCTCACCAGCATGCCGAAATCCACGCCGGCATTAGGGTCGGCGATCATCCCCGTCTGCACCCGGGCGAGCGCGCTGATCCGGCTTTCCAATTGAGCGGCGTAATCCTCCACGGACTCGCTTCGTTCCGCGGTGCGACGGGCGATCACGCGGATAACCGACAGAATGTTGCGGATGCGGTGCGGAAGATCGGGGTTCGGCGCCAGCCTCTTGAAGCGCGTGCGCGTAACGTCCGTAATGATTGTGCAAGACCCGAATTGTCTTCGATCATGATCAAAGAGGGGGAAAACATCAAGCCGAACCCAGATTTCCTTGCCGCCGACAAGTCGCAGCAGGGTTTCCCCTGTCGCGCGTTCATCTTTGATTTCCGATAGTATTTTCGCGGGTGCATGGTTTTCGGCAACAACATGACCAGAAATGTATTCATTATAAAAAGCATTGCTCTGTAAAATTGTTCCTTCATCATCCAGCACCGCGATCCCGATCGGAATTTCCACCGCCGACCGCGCGATGGCGGGGACCTCGTCGGATGGAATATCGCGCGCGGCGCCGATGCGCTCACGGCCGGGATTCTCCCGAAATCGCAAGAACGCGGCGGCGAGCAAATTCGCGAGCGCCGACATGAAGGCCTGGTCGTCGGCGGTGAAATGGCCGATCGCCTCGGCGCCAACCTCAAGGACGCCATAGCGCGTGTCGCCGGCCCCAATGGACGCGCAAATCACTTCGCTCACTCCGCCGGATTCAAGAAAATCGGGCCAGGAATCCCCCTCGGTCTCTCGATTAAAAATGAGGCACATTGGGGATCCATCGCGGATTAACCGGTCGGCGGGCAATTGGCCGCGACCATCGACGACGACTTGCCTTAATAGCTCTACGTCCCAGCCGACCGATGCCTGCGCAAAGAATGTTATATCGGGAATCCTATCGGACACCGCTTCGGCGTTGGGCGCGGAGCCGAAAATCACCGCCTTGCCGATCCGCAACCCATCCGCGGCGCAGCGCGCGCCCAGCCGCATGACCTCCGCGAAATCGGCGCCACGCAACGCCGCCTGTCCAAACTCCGCAAGTAATGGCAACGCCCATGACTTGGCCGACTGCATTATTCTCCCGCACCGATCAGTAATTGAGAAATGCGATGCTGCCCTATTTTACCGCCAAAGGGAAATCGCGCGATCAAGGGGCGTGTACGCCGTCATAACAAGCCAGAGCGCTGCGCCCTAAACCACGAAATGAGACGGGCGCGAGATGGCGCACGCGCTCAACGCCACAAACGCGGCACCCATCGGGTTGTTCCTGGGGGAGCTTTCAGGGGCCGGGAGCTTCTATGTCAGCAGATCGTCGAGAGCCGCGTGCTCAGGGTCCATTTCTGCCCCCCTCACCGCCTTCGTGACTATCGAAAACACATTCGCCGTGCGATGGGTCTG
>CAJCJC010000445.1 GCA_903970575.1 Alphaproteobacteria bacterium | reverse complement strand
CCCGCCGTGGAAGCCGCCGATCGATCGAAAGACATCATAAGGGCCGCCCTTTCACGCCCCGTCAGGGTGGGAGCGATGCCGGAATTGGAAAGCGAGGATAACGACCCAGTCGAGCGACCGTCCCTGGCGGCCCTTCGATGAGGGCCCGCGTCTCGCGTGGACGCTTGATGACAGCCGATATAGGATCGGCTCGCACGACTTAAAGCCTTCCGGACAACGCACCGGAACGCCGAGCGTTGCCATGAGCCGGATTATTGCGGCCGGGCCGCGAAGCGCAATGGCCGCGGTGGACGATCGGTTAACCCCCCCCCCAGGGCGGCGTCTTTAAGTTCGTTGGGGCGAGTCGACCGCGACCCGCCGCATCGCCGGCGTTTCGCGCGTCCGTTCTGGTCCATGTGTCGGAGAGACTTGAGTTGATCCCTGAAGTTTGGGGACTTGGAATCACCCTGTGCCGCTCAGACCCCGGATCAGGGGCTCTGGGACGTGTCGCGCGCTCGCACGCCTATCGTCGCGTAGTCGTCATCCGAGCGAAGATTCAGGCGGATCGGCGAAGCACCGTTCGCCGCCACAAGGCATGACCCTCCTTGAAGGCGGCTGCCGGCGAAATCATACGCACGGGCGAGAGCCCAAGATTGCGGGCGGCGAGGTATAGCGCGAGCGAGATCGAAACCGCTGCGCTGATCAGGTGAGCGAGCGCGCCCGCGAGCGCCCCCTCCCTCCGCGCGAGTCCGACGATCACAAGCAGCATCAAGACCGAGTTCACCGTCTCAATCCATGCAAGCGAGCCGCCCCGCGCGAAGGCCTTGAACATACCGCCAAGAACATTCCGCACCGCCTGCAGCGCGCCGGCCACGAGGAAGTAGGCCACCAGCGGCGCCGCCGATCGGTAGGCGTCGCCAAACAACAGAGTCACCAGCCACGGCGCGAGCGGAATCAGGATAATCAGGCCGAGCGCGGTCAGAAAAATGGTTCCAGAGACGAATAGTTCAGCCATCCGTCGCTTGAGGACAGGATCAGACTGGCGAGCCACGGTCGGGAAGGCCACCAGGTCAATAGATGGTCCAATAAGCCCGATTAAAAAAGCGCAGGTGGCGGCCACCACATAGTTACCAAAGAGAGTGGCGCTAATAAAGAACGGCAGAATCATCCGATCGAGATTGTCCTTACTCACAATCGAGATTTTCTGCGTTATCAGCAACGAGCCATAGGCGAAAAACCGTCTCATTTCGCCGAACGGCGGTACGCGAAGTCTTGGCCGCTCGATGGCGATGGCGACAAGGCCGATAAGCAAGGGCGTCGACGCCGACGCGAGGTTTGCCATAACCATGCTTAAGACTGTGGAGCGGCGAAGCGCGACGGCAGTTATTATCAACATCACATATACTGGACCTTGAGAAAGTCTTAGTAAAGTCCACAGCCGTGGTTTCTCACTTACCTGAAAATAACTCATAACTACCTGGGAAAACTGATAGATTGGTGGAAAAAACAGAAAAACCAACGCCGCAACGCGCGCGGATGGCGGCAATTCCGCCAGGTGTAGAAAATAAGCCATCAGACATGATGCGACAGATAAAACCGCGGTGATTATGCAGCCGGTAAACGCGGTGCTTAGAACCGAAGCGGCGCTGTCGCCGCGCGATTTATAATAGACTAACGAGTCGTTTATTCCGAACATTAATACAGATGATATAAAAGAATACCAAGCGATTATTTGAGATAACTGCCCGCGATGCTCTGGTCCGAGTGCGCGTGCAAGTGCAATTCCGGAGAGTACATTTGATACTTGCATGAGACCGGTGCCACCGATCGAGTAGACGAGCCGCATGATTGTTTGATTGGCGCGCGGTCCGGTGAGCGTGACGCGCGTTCCGGGCTCGGAAAATGACGGTTCGCCATCGAGTGCGGGCGGGGTCTCGGCGAAGTCCTCGGGCGGGCCGGAAAAGGTCATCGAGGGCTCTATAGAGGGTCCTCATTTTGGTCGCCAACGAATTAGCCGCCGCTGGAATCCGTCTCGAGCGTGGGCCGAGGAATGGCTCACCGATCGATCACTCGGAAGAGACTCCGAGGATCAGGCCTGGCCGACGGGGTCCCATCTCACTGCGCCGCCTCTCCGCGCCGCGGTCTGTCTTTACAGCACCGCTATGTGAACCTAGCGTCCATTGACCAAGTCGCGTGGCGACGGCGCGCGAAACGCTGAGGATAGTCCGACGGCGCGGATCGGCCCCGCGGCCCGAGGCCTGAGAGGTATGGATGGCGCCTGCGACCGAGCGAGAAGCGATCCTTGGCTGGATCGCCTCGACGATCATCTGTTATGTCGCCTTTGTCTGGACGTTCAACCTTCGGCTCGTGCCGATCGCGGTGGCTGACCCCCTGGTGCGATGGGGCGGGGCCGCCCTGTCGGTGTTCGCGTTCGCGATCTACGCCCGAACGCCTGGCGGACTCCGCGGGGCGCCGGTATGGGCCTTCGTTCTGTCGCTTGCGCTCTCCGTGCCATTCTCGGACGATGTTCAGCGCTCGGCGGTCGAGGTCGCGAGGGTGGTCTCGATCTTCCTGCTGTTCATCGTGGTTGGCCGCATGTCGGACACCGACCGCTATCACACCCTGGCGCTGCTCTTCGTCGCCTTCATTGTGATCCTGGCGGGCTCGCTGGTCGGCGCGCTGCTTCGACGCCCCGAAGCCTATATGGGCGGCCTCTCCGCCGAACATGCTCGCTTTATCAGGCTTAAGGGTGTGACAGGCCACGCCAACGCCCTGGCCTATGCCGCCGTCATGGCGATTGGCGGCGCGCTGTGGCGGTTTGGTCTCTCGGTCCGCAAGCGACGCGTCGTTCCCGCCGTCGTCGTGGTGGTGGGCGCGAGCATCTATGGCCTCATCGCGTCGGACTGTCGCACGGGCGAGATCGCGGCGATCCTTGTCCTTGCCGCGGGCCTGGCGATGCCCTGGCTTGAACGGATCAGCGCGTCGGCCCCTTCGCGGCGAGCCTTCAAGGCTGTGGCGACCCTGGCGGTGCTGGCCGTCTTCCTCGCGCCTGTCGCCTACGGCTTCCTGCATCCAAACCTGACCGCGTGGAAGACCGACCGGGCCGGCAGTTTCAGGGTCTCGACCATCGTTTCGCGAGAGTACCTTTGGCGGCAGATGCCGGCTTCGTTCCTCGACCGGCCTCTGACCGGCACGGGGTTCTTCTCCGATCGCCTGATGGAGATCGGCTACAGCAAGGCGCGGGGGCTCTACACGGCGCGGCATATGCCTTACTTCCACTCCTTGTTGGTCAATTGCCTGGCCACCGCCGGAAGCGTGGGTTTCGTCGCCGGCCTCTGGATGCTGCTCTCGGGCGTCTGGACCTCGATCGACCGCCTGTCCGAACAGAGCGCGCCGGCGACCAGCCGTCTTACCTTCGCGAACGTGCGCGCCGCGGTCTTGATCCTGCTCGGCGCCTATCCGTTCGCCGCTGTGGACAGCGCCTTGCAGGGGGGCGCTTATGAGACCTTCGTCATGTGGTTCGTCGCCATGGCGATTTTGTACGTTCCGATGCGCGGGCGCCTTTCCCCTGCGAGCGCGGACACGGTGGGTTCCATCGTCCCTGCCGGCGCTTCACCCGCGTGATCGGGCTTCGTAGACGCGGCGACAGGTCTGCGATCGCCGTGGCCGCCGCCGCCGAACCCCCGGAGGATTACGGTGACGCCTTTGAAGAAGGTGTCACCGTAACTCCCCGCCACCGCGAGGTAAGCGAGCATCTTACGTTCGCCCGCTGTCTGCGGCGCGATTGAGGTGGAAACATGAATCGCGTCGCCGAATTACTACAGAAGTACTACGTCAATTCAATCTAACGCACGATATAATCCTAAATCTATTATATCTATCGTCTATTGTTTTCAATATATGATCAACAATTATATTTGCTACTGAACATTCGCCCACCATGTCAATTTGAAAATTCTTGTCAAGTTGACTGCCAGGTCGAACTCCCATCGGGTGACCGGCGCGCTCTGATCGACCTGCGTACAATACAAGTGCGTCCCGGAATCGCTCGGTTTCTGATGGAGATAGATCCATCTCGAATTCAATAGTGATAGCTGTTCCAGGCCGAAATGCCTGATGTGAGAATTTTCCTGCACGGCCTAACAATAATAATAGCAAGATCAGAATCTGGATTAGTTTCATGGTTTGATTACGGTGACGCCTTGCGAAATAGC
>CAJCJC010000444.1 GCA_903970575.1 Alphaproteobacteria bacterium | reverse complement strand
GCGTGGCGCCATGCCAGTGCCTGTGGCCCGGCGGGCACCAGATGACGTCGCCGGCGCGGATATCCACGATCGGTCCACCCGCGCACTGGGTCCAGCCGCAGCCGGCGGTGACGATCAGGGTTTGACCGAGCGGATGGGTGTGCCAGGCGGAGCGGGCGCCCGGCTCGAAGGTGACATAGGCGGACAGCGCCCTGGCTGGGGCCGGGGGCGCATTTAGGGGGTCGATCCGGACTGTCCCGGTGAAAAATTCGGCCGGCCCCGTCTGGGAGGGCTGCGATCCGGCGCGTTTCAATTCCATTATGCGTTCCTCATCGTTCCGCTTGCTCGAACACTTTCCGGACGATCGGCAGGGCCGTCATCGCCGGCGGCCAGCCCGCGTAAAAGGCCAGTTGCGTGATCGCCTCGATATTTCGTCCTTGGTCACCCCGTTCTCCAACGCCTTGTTCACGTGGAAGGGCAGCTCGTTGATCCGATAGAGCGAGATTAGACAGCTGATCGTCACCAGGCTGCGATCCCTGGGCGACAGGATAGCATTGGCCCAAACGTCTCCGAACAGCACCTTGTCGGTAATGTCGGCCAAATGGGGGGCGATGTCGCCGAAGGATTTGCGGGCGTTGGTCGGTATATCGGACATGGTCGTTCCTCCTGCTATGGCCCGCCGCGGGGATGCGGCGGCCAGGGTTATCGCGAGCGCCGACCGGCGCGTGATCGGCGGCGCCATGGGTTCAGTGCGCCACGAAGCCGCCATCCACGGGCAGCGCCACGCCCGTAACGAAGCTTGCGCCGGGGCTGCACAGCCACAGCACGGCCGCCGCGATTTCCTCCGGCGCGCCCATCCGCCCGATGGGTTGGTCGCGCAGGAATTCCTTCATCGCCGCGGGGTCGATGGCGTCTCCCATCGGCGTGTCGATGCAGCCGGGGCAGATGGCGTTCACGCGAATGCCGCGTTTGGCGTTGTCCAGGGCGGCGCTCTTGGTTAGGCCGATTACCCCGTGCTTACTGGCGTGATAGGCGGCGCGGCCCGGCAGCCCGACAAGACCGCCCAGCGACGAGCAGTTGACGATCGCCCCGCCGCCCTGTTTGCGCATCTGCAACAGCTCATGCTTCATGCAGGTCCAAACGCCGCGAAGGTTGATCGCGGTGACCTCGTCGAATCCCTCGGCGGTTTCCTCGGTCATGTCGCATATCGGCCCCAGAATGCCGGCATTGTTATAGGCCATGTCGAGCCGCCCGAATTCCGCCACGGCGCGCTCGACCAGACCGGCGGCCTGGGGCTCGTCGGTTATGTCGCAGACCATTCCGATCGCCTTATGGCCGGCCGCCTTTAAGGCTTCCGTGGCCGCGCGCAGGGCTGTTTCGTTGCGGTCGGCCAGAACGACCGCGGCGCCGCTCGCCGCGAACGCCGCGGCCGTCGCCAGCCCCATGCCAGAGGCGGCGCCGGTCACGAGCGCAACCAGGCCGCTGAAATCATAGGTAGGATTCATGGTGTCCGGCTCCTCGTTGCTGTGGTGGAGCGACAGCCTCAGCCGTCGCGTTCAGCAACAGGTGGACCTGTCGCCGGCCAAACGTTAGAGCGCGGGCGCTACACGGGGCGATGAGCGATATTCATCGTCGTGGCCAAACGCGTCGGCCTTACAAGCCGAGCGGGCGCATCTCGCGAACCAGATCGATCAGCAGGCGCAAGCCGGTCGGCAGTTGGCGGCGGCTGGAATAATAGACATGGAAACCCGGCCCCGGAGAGCACCACGCCTCCAGCACCAGCCTTACGGACCCCGAGGCGACAAGGGGCGCGATCAGCGGCTCCGGGGCATACATAAGCCCGGCGCCGCCGCACAGCAGCGTGACCATGGCGCGGCTGTCATCGAGCGTCAGCGAGCCGCCGACACTCACCGCCACCGCCTCGCCGCCGCGATCGAACTCCCAGCGATAGATACTGTCGTCGCCCAGGCGGAAACGCAGGCAGCGATGGTTTTCGAGATCGCGCGGATGCAGCGGCTCGCCGAAGCGGGCGAGATAGGCCGGCGCCGCCGCGACCACCCAGCGAATATCCGCCGAAAGGCGCTGGGCGACCATATCCTCGGGCACGGTGCCGCCATAGCGGATGCCCGCATCGAACCCGCCTTCGGTCACGTCGATCAGCCTGTTGCTGACCGCGATGTCGACCTCGACATCCGGATAGCGATCGGCGAATACCGGCAAGACCGGCCCCAACAGCAGGTTGGCGGCGTCGCTCGGCACATTCAGGCGGATACGGCCGGCCGGCGCGTCGCGAAAGCGATTGAGCCCGTCCATGGCCTGACCGATCGCGTCGAAAGGACCTGTGATCGCCGTCCGCAACGCCTCTCCGGCGGCGGTCAGCGTCACGCTGCGATTGGTGCGATTGATCAGGCGCAGTCCCAGCCGCGCCTCGAGTCCCCTCAGCGAATGGCTCAACGCCGACGCGCTCACGCCCAGTTCAAGCCCCGCGCGCCGGAAGTTGCGGTGCTTGGCGATGGCCAGAAAATACGTGAGATCCGCGAGATCAGATCGGCTGGAGGGCATGACCGGACTCTGCGCGGCGGCGCGCCCGATGACAATATCGACGCTGGGTCGGAAATGGTCAGCGACCGCAGCCCGCCCCTAATCCTCCACAACAACGCCCGTCGGCGCGTTGCGCCGCAGGAGGTCGGCCAGTTGCCAGAATTGCGTCTCGCGCGGGTCGCTCTTGCGCCAGACAAGGGCGATCTCCCGCCCGGCGTTCGGCTCCATCATCGTGCGGCATTGCACCAGCGCGCTGATCTCTGGCCGCGCCGCGACCGCGAGGCTGGGCAACAGCGAGTAACCTTCCCCCGCCGCGATCATGTGCCATAAGGTTTCCAGGCTGGTCGCGTGCCGGATCGCCGCCGGCGCCTCGGCGCACAGGCTCAGCGCCTGGTCGCGCAGGCAATGGCCTTCCTCCAGCAACAGCAAATCCTCGATCGGCAGCGCATCCAGCTTGATTCGGGGGAGCGCGGCCAGCCGGTGATCCCGGTGCGTCGCCAGCACGAAGGGTTCGAAAAACAGCTTCGCCGTCACCAGCCCAGGCATGTCCGGCGTCGGCGCCATCAGCACCACATCCAGCATGCCGTGGCGCAGCCGCTCCACCAGAACCGCAGTACGGTTTTCCGTCAGC
>CAJCJC010000443.1 GCA_903970575.1 Alphaproteobacteria bacterium | reverse complement strand
CGCGGCGAGAAACCGGTGCCAACGCGGTAGTTCACCGGCCTCACCCCTTCAAATGAAACACCCGGGCGATCTCTGCCTTGCTTTCGGGTGAGTCCCAGTCGCGGTCGCCGAAGACGCGGGCGACTTCATTGCCGTCGGCGTCGATCAGGATGGTCATTGGCAGAACTGTGCTTTCCTTCAAGGCCTTGCCGGTCGACATGGTCTTGTCGAGATAGATCGGAATGCCGGCGATATCGTGCTGTTTCAGAAACGGGTCCACCACGAATTTTCCGCCGCGATCCTCCGAGATGGCGACAACGGCCACGCCCCGGTCCTTGAAATCGGCGGCCAGTTTCGCCAGCGACGGCATCTCCTTGACGCAGGGGCCGCACCAGGTCGCCCAAAGATTGACGATCAACGGCTTGCCGCGATAGCCGTCCAAATTGGCGGGCTGCTCGTTCTCGAGATCGGTCAAGGTCAGTTCGGGGACTGGCTTGAGCGGCGTTGTCTCGATAAGCTGCCCAGGGCTTCCCGCTACCCCTTCTGCGCCCGCCTGCACAATGACCAACGCCATTGCCGCGATGGCGAGCCCGTGCTTGAAGACGGCGACGCGCGCGACCGAACGAAATTGCGATAACGATTTATTGACCATGAAAACGCCCTCAACTTCCAAATCGGCCGCGCCCAAAAACGCGGACCATCCAAACTCGGACGGCGCGAACAGCCTGTGGGGCGGCCGTTTCGAGGCCGGACCGTCCGCGATCATGCGACGGATCAATGCATCTATCGGCTTTGACCGCAAGCTGTGGCGGGAAGATATCGCCGGATCGCGGGCGCACGCGACGATGCTCGCCAGCCAGGGAATCGTCTCGGCGGAAGACGCGGCGGCAATTCTGGCCGGGCTCGACGCGATCGAAACTGAGATCGCCGAAGGCAGGTTCGATTTCAAGATCGAGCTGGAAGATATTCATATGAATATCGAATCGCGTCTGGCCGAGCTGATTGGCCCCGCGGCTGGCCGGCTGCATACCGCCCGGTCGCGCAACGATCAGGTGGCGACTGACTTTAAACTCTGGGTCCGCAACGCGCTGGCCCGGCTCGACGCCGACATCAAGGCGCTGCAAGCGGCGCTGATCGCGCAGGCGGAAAGTCACGCCGCGACCATCATGCCGGGCTTCACCCATCTTCAGCTCGCGCAGCCGGTCACCTTCGGGCATCATTTGCTGGCCTATGTCGAAATGCTGGGCCGGGACCGCGCCCGAGTCGTGGACGCGATCGGGCGCGCCGAGGATTGCCCTTTGGGCGCGGCTGCCCTGGCGGGCTCCCCCTACCCGATCGACCGGCAGGCCGCCGCAACCGCGCTCGGCTTCGCGCGCCCATCGGCGAATTCGATCGACGCCGTGTCCGATCGCGATTTCGCGTTGGATTACCTGGCGACGGCGGCGATCCTGGCGGTTCATCTTTCGCGCTTCGCGGAGGAGCTGGTGCTGTGGTCGTCCGATCAGTTCGCCTTCGTCCGCCTGTCCGATGGATTCACCACCGGCAGCTCGATCATGCCGCAAAAACGCAACCCCGACGCGGCCGAGCTGGTGCGCGCCAAGACCGGCCGGATCGTCGGCGACCTCAACGGATTGCTGATCGCGCTCAAGGGCTTGCCGCTCGCCTATTCGAAGGACATGCAGGAGGATAAGGAGCCTGTGTTCGACGCCGAGGACACGCTGGCTTTGTCGCTCGCCGCGATGACCTGTATGGTGGCCGACATGAACGTGAACGCGGATTCCATGCGCCTTGCCGCCGATCGCGGCTTCGTCACGGCCACCGATCTTGCGGATTGGCTGGTCCGTGCGCTGGGCCTTCCCTTCCGGCAGGCGCATCATGTAGCGGGTGGGTTGGTGAAGCAGGCGGAGACCCGGGGCGTGCAGCTTTCCGATCTCACCCTCGATGAATTTCAGGCCGCCCTCCCGGCGATCGACCGCCGGGTTTATGACGTGCTGACCGTGGAAGCTTCGGTCGCCAGCCGGATGAGCGAGGGCGGAACCGCGCCGGCGCGCGTTCGCGAGGCGGTTTTGGCGGCGCGCGCGAGGTATCTATGAGAATCGCCGCCTGTATGCTGGTTCTGGTCGCGCTCGGCCTGACGGGCTGCGGCAAGCGCCCGCGCTATCTCGATCCGCCCGAGGGTTCGCACGAGCAATACCCCAAGCATTACCCGCCGCCCGATTCTCCGGACACCCATCTTTGAGCTATTTTCAGTATCGCGACGGCGTCCTGCACGCGGAGGGAGTCGCCCTTCCGGATATCGCGGCCGAAGTCGGCGCGCCGACCTATGTCTATTCCGCGTCCGCGATCGAGGATAATTACCACGCCTATGCGGACGCCTTCGCGGGTCGTGACGTCGCCATCCATTTCGCGCTGAAAGCCAATGGCGCTCTCGCGGTGGTCTCCCTGCTGGCGGGGTTGGGCGCGGGCGCCGATATCGTATCGCTCGGCGAACTGCGCAGGGCTCTCAAGGTCGGCATGACGCCGGACAAGATCGTGTTTTCGGGCGTCGGCAAGACGCGTGACGAACTGACCGCCGCCGTATCGGCCGGCATCGCTCAGATCAACATCGAATCCGCGCCGGAACTGGACGCACTGGACCAGGTCGCGCGCAAGTTGGGGAAACGCCAGCCCATCGCGATCAGGGTCAACCCCGATGTCGACGCCCATACGCATGAGAAGATATCGACCGGCAAGCGCGGCGATAAATTCGGCGTCCCTTATGACGAGATAGCGTCGCTGTATCGGCGCGCCGCGAACCTGCAAGGGGTCGAACCTGTCGGTCTGGCGGTTCATATCGGATCGCAATTGACCGACCTTGCCCCCTACCGAGCCGCCTATGGCAGGCTGGCCGAACTGGTCCGCGCGCTGCGAGCAAGCGGACTCGTGATCAAAACTCTCGATCTCGGCGGCGGAATCGGCGTGCAGTACAATGACGAGACGCCCCCCTCGCTGACCGACTACGCGACCATCGTCCAGGAAACATTGGGCGATCTCGGCTGCCATCTGGCGATCGAACCGGGCCGTTCGATCGTGGCGTCGGCCGGCATTCTGCTGAGCCAAGTGATCTATCGCAAGGCGGGGGGCGAAGCGGATATTCTGATCCTCGATTCCGGCATGAACGATTTGATGCGCCCAAGCCTGTATGGAGCCTATCACCCCATCCTGCCGGTCAACGAAGCCATGCGCGACGCGACGCTGACGCCGGTCGACGTGGTGGGCCCCGTGTGCGAAACCGGCGACATCTTCGCCCGCGGCCGCTTACTGCCGCCGATCGCCGCGGATGAGCTAGTCGCCATAGGCGTCGCGGGAGCCTATGGCGCCTCCATGTCGTCCACCTATAACGCGCGGCCTCTGGCGGCGGAAATTCTTGTGCGCGGCGGCCGCTTTGATATCATTCGGCATCGGCAAACGATCGAAGCGCTCTTCGCCGATGAACGCGTACCGGATTGGCTGAAGCCGCCGAAGCGAAAGATTGCATGATCGCGATAAATCCCGCCCTGGGCGGCTCTCATTATGGATACGGCCGAAATGGATAGGCGGCTACCAAGGTTTTCACGGCAGTCCCTTTTCACGTCGTGGGCCGCGGCGACGTTATGGTTTGAATCCGGCGCCCGCGCGTTCTGGCCGGCGGCGACGCTGATTGGCGCCTTTGGCGTCATCGCCCTGCTCGGCGTTCCCCAGGCCCTGCCGCCGCAGCTTCATGTCATCGCGCTGATCGCCTTCGCCGGCGGCGTTTTCTATCTCATCCGCCAGGGCCTGCGGAGTTTGGCGGCGCCGTCTCGCTTCGACGCCCTGCGCCGCCTGGAACAGGATAGCGGGCTAAAGCACCGCCCCTTCGAACAGCTTGAAGACCGTCCGGCCGGCGAACCCAGCCAAACGACGATGGCGCTGTGGCGCATCCATCAGCAGCGCCGTCGCGCCGAGATCGCCCGGTTACGGATGTCGGGCCCGCGGCCCGGTCTTCCCGCGCGCGACCCATGGGCGCTGCGCCTGCTGGTATGCGTGACGCTCGTGCTTGCCATCCTGGTCGCCGGGCCCAGGACTGGTCAGCGCATCGCCGAGTCCTTGATCCCGCGGTTTTCGGAGTCGGCGATCGCGATCCCAATCGAAGCCTGGATCAAACCGCCATCCTATACCGGGCTTGCGCCGATACTGCTGAATCCTGGGGACAAGCAAACCGTTTCCGTTCCCGTGGGCAGCACCCTGGAGGTCCATGTTTCCGACGGCAAGCATGTCCCGCATCTGACCGAGGGCGGTCGGCGCATCGATTTCAAGGCGATCGACGGCGGCGGTTTCTCGCTGTCCACGCTATTGACGGAGCCGGGAGAGATCGCAATCCGGCGCGGCTGGTCGACGCTGGCGAGCTGGCCGATCGGGATCGTTCCGGACAACCCGCCGGTCGTCGCGTTCGCGAGCCGGCCAACGATGATGCAATCGGGCGCGTTGCGCGTGGAATATGACGCTAACGACGATTACGGTGTCGCATCGGTCGATCTTCGGCTGATTCTGGCCCCCGGTCATCCCAATATCGCGGCCGACCCGATCGACGTAGTGCTCACATCGGGTCAGAATGTGAAGACGCTGCGGGCGAGCAGCTATCAGGATTTGACCGAACATCCCTGGGCCGGAATGGCCGTCATCGGCCGGCTTGTGGCGACCGATACCGCCGGCCAGCAAAGCGAAAGCGCGGAAATGCCGCTGATCCTGCCGGAGCGCGCGTTTATCGACCCGACGGCGCAGGCGATCGTCGCGGCCAGGAAACACATTATCCTGTCGGACATCCCACGATTCCGCGTCGCGGCGCAGCTTTGGGACATCGCCAACCATCCCGATCTTTTTAGAGGCGACTACAGCGTCTACCTGGCGCTGAGGGCGGCGACCGAGGAAGCAAGGCTTCTCGCCCAGGATATGGATCGCCCGGTAGACACGGTTGAGGATTTGCTTTGGAACGCGGCGCTCAAAATCGAGGATGGCGACAGGCCGGAGGCCGAACGCGCGCTGCGCAGCGCCGAGGACGCTCTGGAAAAAGCCTTGAAGGATCCTAAGTCGACCTCGTCCGAGATCGCCCGGCTGACCCAACAGCTCAAGGAGGCGCTGAATCGCGATATCCAGGCGATGGAGGAAAATCTACGTCAGAAGCAGGGACAGTCGGCCCAGGCCGAACAGGCTGTCGATCCCAATGCGCGGGTGGTTCAGCCCGGGGACCTCGATCGGCAAATCGATAAAATAGGCGATATGGCCGAGAACGGCTCCCGCGACGCCGCGCAGGCGATGCTGGATGACATCAAATCCATGCTGGAAAATCTGCGCGCGGGCCAGACGCCAGGCAAAGCCAACCCCCAGGGCGAAAAATCCCTTGAAGAGTTGAAGGCGCTCGCGAAGAAGCAGCGGGACATTGAAAAAGGCGGCGAAGCGAACGCGGCGGAGCAGCAGGAAGCGCTCCGCCAATCGCTCGGCAATGCGGCGCGCGACGTCGGCGAGGCGATGGGCAACATCCCGCAATCGATGGGCGCGGCCGACAAGGCGATGCGCGGCGCCACGAAGTCGCTGCAGCGCGGCGCCAAGGGAAACGCCAAGGGTGACCAGGAAGAGGCCGCGCAACAACTCGATCAGGCCGCCAAGAGCCTTTCCGAGCAGCTAGCCCAGCAAGGCGAAGGCACGGAGATGAAGGGCGACGGCG
Source organism: Alphaproteobacteria bacterium (assembly GCA_903970575.1). GTDB lineage: Bacteria > Pseudomonadota > Alphaproteobacteria > BOG-932 > Roseiterribacteraceae > BOG-932. The sequence continues at coordinate 2,262 of CAJCJC010000443.1, read as the reverse complement.
ATGGCGACCGCGATCCCCTGGGACGCGCCCGTTTCGACAAGGGCAGTAGCGTGAAGGTTCCGACCGACCGGGAAATGCAGCGCTCGCGCGCGATCCTTGAAGAGTTACGTCAGCGAGCCGGAGAACGCGAACGGCCAAGGCCAGAACTCGACTACCTGAACCGGCTGCTGCAACAATACTAGCGACTACCCGAGTCCGTGAGGCCGAGTCGCCATGATCAGTTTCGATAACGCCGGCTTCCGGTATGGCGGCGGTCGCGAGATATTGCATGGCGTCAATATCACGCTCGAAGCCGGCAGTTTCCATTTCCTGACCGGGGCGAGCGGCGCGGGCAAGTCGACCTTACTGAATCTTATGCATCTCAGCCTGAGGCCGACCCAGGGATGTCTCTCTGTTTTCGGAGAAGAGACAACGGCGCAGCCGCGCCGCAAGCTGGCGCGGCTGCGCCGCAAAATCGGCGTCGTTTTTCAGGATTTTCGTCTTCTCGCCCATCTTTCCGTCTTCGACAACGTGGCGCTCCCGCTCAGGCTTGCCGGCGAGCGGGAGCGAGACATAAAGCGCGACGTCACCGAAATCCTCGAATGGGTGGGGCTTGGCGATATTCTCGATGCGGCCCCGCAGGGGTTGGCGGGTGGCGAACAACAGCGCGTCGCGATCGCCCGCGCGGTCGTGACCCGCCCCGGAATTCTCCTGGCGGACGAGCCCACCGGCAGCCTGGATGAGATAACCGGCCATCGCATCATGCGCCTCTTCGAGGAACTGAACCGGCTGGGCGCGGCCGTGGTGATCGCGACGCACAACCCCGCCCTCGTGCGGCAATTTCCGCATGCGCGGCTCGATTTGGCGGATGGGCGGCTTGTCCGATTTCCGGTCGCGGAGCGGGAAGCCTGATGCCGCGCATTCCTCTCCAACCCGAGACCCGGGCTATCAGAACATTGTCACTGGCGGTGACGGCCCTAATGGTCGCACTGGCCATCGCCGCGCTGGCGGCGGCGGCGGCTCTGCGCCATGTGGATCTGGATTGGCGCGACGCGTTGGCCAATCGGTGGACGGTTGAACTGACAGGCGAAGAGCCCGGCAATTCGGATACGGATTCGGTGGCGCATGACGGCGATGGCGCGCGAGTCGTCTCCGTGTTGCGGACAATTCCAGGCATTCTCGATGCTCAAATCGTGGCGCCGGATAAAGTGCGCCAACTGCTCCAGCCATGGCTTGGCGACACGGAGGCCATCCGGGAATTACCGCTGCCGATCCTGATCGATATTCGGCTCGACCCGGCCAACCCGCCGCAATTCAGCGTCGTGGCCGGTATGCTCGGCAAGCAGGCGCCCGGCGCCAAACTTGACGATCACGGGCGCTGGATCGGTGACCTGACGCAACTGGCGGGCGCCGGTGAGATGCTGGGCCTCGCCATGTTCGCCATTATTGTCATCGCCGCGACCTTGACGGTCGCGACAGCGGCGCGCGCGCGCCTGGCGATCAATCGGCCCGAGATAGAATTGCTGCACAGGATCGGCGCCAGCGATCTCTATATCATGCGCCAGTTTCAGATCGACGCGCTGCGATCGTCCATCGTCGGCGCCATTTTGGGCGTGATGCTTGCGGCCGGGGCGGGCGCGGTCCTGGTGCGGCAGGGAATGGCGGTTGCCCCCTTGCTTCCGCGCATGCGGCTGGAACCGCTGGATTGGGCGGCGCTCGCGGCAGTGCCGATCGGCGCGGTTCTGATCTCGGCCTTGATGGCGCAGCTGACAGCCTGGGCGCTGGTTCGCCGGCTGCCGTGACCAAGACGATACTTGGCCATCTTCTGCGGGTCTTGCTGGTAATGGCGGCGATGCTGCTGCCGATCGCGATCGGCTTCGTACGATTCGCGGGCCACCTGCCACCGCCGACCGACGATACATCGCGTACGGACGCCATCGTGGTTCTGACCGGCGGCGGCGACCGCGTGTCGACGGGCCTGGCCCTTCTGGAGGCCGGAAAGGCGCAGCGCCTGCTCGTATCCGGAGTCCATCCTGGCGTGGGGGTGCCGGAATTACTGAAACTCGACCGGACGCTCTCAGGCTCGGCGCCGCCCGACCCTAATCTTGCATCGCGCATTGACCTTGGCGACACGGCGGGCGACACGTTCGGAAACTCGGTGGAGACGGTCGACTGGATGCGCGCCAATCATTTCCATAGCATGCGGCTCGTCACCGCCGATTATCACATGCGCCGCGCCTTGATCGAGTTCAGTATGGCGGCCCCCGACCTCAAAATCATCGC
>CAJCJC010000442.1 GCA_903970575.1 Alphaproteobacteria bacterium | reverse complement strand
GGATGCCGAGCCAGAAGCAGATTTGTTGCAGCGCCGAGCCGCCATCGAGAAAAGGCCCCGCGTTGGACCCGGCGAGAAGGCTATCGGAAATAATGACCGCTGTTAGCTGGTCTTGCGTAGTTTGACAAAGTCACGTTTATTATCTGGTACGCGGCGTGAAAGCCTGGATGCTGGAGGCGGGGAATATTTTCTTGACGCAGGAATCGTGTGTTGATTCGCTATTGTAGGGTTGGACGACTGATTCGCGATTTCGGAGGCGAGATGTTTCAGGCAGATCGTCAGGTGACCGTATTTGTGGATGAGGACGGAGCGCATCCTTTGTCGAGAGGGTCGCCGAGGCGTTCGTGATCTTCATCGACCGCTTTGGCCATTTCTTTCGTACACGCGGGCGGGACAACTCGGGTGTTGCGCGCGCCTATTTGCAGGGGCTGGCGCAAGCGGAGGACTGTACGTTCGAGTCGATGGCCGCCGTGGTCGAGAATGGCTGCGCGCAGCGGTTTCAGCATTTCATCAGCCAGTCGCCTTGGGACCACGAACCCGTGGTCGCGCAAATCGCCCGGGATGCCGACGCTCTTCTCGGCGGCAAACCGGACAGCGCCCTCGTCATCGACGAGAGCAGCTTTCCCAAGCAGGGCAAGCGCTCGGTCGGGGTGGCGCGGCAATGGACGGGGCGGCTCGGCAAGGTCGACAATTGTCAGGTCGCGGTGTTCGGCGTGCTGACGGACGGCAAGCGGCACACCCCCGTCGACATGCGGCTCTATTTGCCGCGCAAGCCCTGGATCGACGATCCCGCCCGCTGCGAGCGGGCGGGGGTTCCGGAGGCCTCGCGCACGTATGAATCGAAGAGCGAGCACGCGCTCGACATCGTTCGCCGGGCGCGCAAGCGAGGAATGCGGTTCGCATGGGTGGGCGTCGATGGCGGTTACGGCAAGGAACCGGCTTTTCTGAGGGATTTGGACGCGGCCGGCGAGGCGTTCGTGGCCGACGTGCATCGCGATCAGCGGGTTTGGATCGAGGATCCGGCTCCGCGCGTTCCCGCTCCGGCGTCCGGCCGCGGCCGTCCGTCGAAGAAGCTCCAGGCCGCGGCGACGCCCCTCACCGTGGAGGAGATGGTCAAGGGGTTCGACCCGAAGGCTTGGACGCGCCAAATCCTGCGCGAGGGCACGCGCGGAACGTTGCAGGTCGAAATCGTGACCCGGCGGGTCTGGGTCTGGGACGGAGAGGAACCCCAGGCAAGGCGCTGGCATCTGGTCGTCCGGCGCGAGGTCGGATCGCCCGAGACGATCAAATACAGCCTGTCCAACGCGCCAGACGATACGCCGCTCCTTCGGCTGGCCCAGATGCAGGGCCAGCGCTATTGGGTGGAGCGCGCCTTCGAGGACGGCAAAGGCGACTGCGGCTTGGCCGACTATCAGGCGTTGAGTTGGCGATCCTGGCATCATCACGTGACGATGGTGATGCTGGCGATGCTGTACATCGCCGAACAGCGCGTCGATGCGCCCCCGGGCCTCGAATTGCTCTCGCCCCGCGACATCGTCGAAATACTGAAAGAGACCCTGCCGCGAAAGCCAGAAGGCAAGGAAGCGCTCGTCGCCAGGATCAACGCACGCCACAAGCGAAGACGAGCCGCCATCCAATCCCGCTACCGCGCGCAACAGCGCCGCGAGGCCGGATAGCCGGGCCGGCCGCCGAATGTGACTCTGTCAAATTAGGTAGAGGTCTGATATTTGCCGAACTTTGCCTCTGTCGATACCCCGCATTCGCGGGGACGACGAGCACAAATCCCGTTTGATCGGAAACCGCTCCAGCGTATTGCCGGCAACGATGACGGCCGCCCTACCGCGGACAGCGGCGCGAGAACGTTCGCGGCGCCGCTTGCCCGCAATCGTTCCCGCGCTCCCGCTCACCCTGACGCGGCAAATCACCCGTCAGCCCGCCGAAACTCCGGCCACGCATCCCTTCGCATCATCAGCGCGAACATCGCCGCCAGGGGGGCCCAGGACCAGGGGCCGCCCGTGTCGCGCAGCGCGAGAATGGCCAGCGGCGTCAACCACGTGACGGCTATGACGACGGCTTCGACGAGCGTCAGGCCGCGCGCCTGCTCCCAGCGGGCGATCATATAGGCGGCGATCGCGGCCGTCGTCATCGGCATGTCGTAGTTGAACGCGTGCGGCGTCGCCAGAAACGTGCCGATCAGAGCGAGCGCGATGGCCCTTTCCGTGACGCCTTCGCGGAACGCCCGCCAAACGACGAAACCGACGCCCGCCGAAAAGATCGCCTGCTCCGCGGCCGCGGCCAGCGGACCCGCGCCGGCCTCCCGCGCATTGGCGAAAATGGTCGGCATGAGATCGACGACCATTTCGAAGCCATTGGCGTAATCGTGGATCTGATGGACCCAGGCGGGCCAAAGCGCGAAGCCGAATGCAAGACCCGAGGCCATTATGCCCAGCAGGGCTGTGACGATCGCAGAGGCCGCGACGCGCCATAGCCCGGCGGCGAGCAGCGCGACGGGCACGAGCACGCCGAGCTGCGGTTTGACGGTGAGCAGGCCGAACAGCGCGCCGGCGAGGACCGGCCGGGTCGTGGCGAGGCGAAAGCCGCCGATCATCAAGGCGCCGGTGAGCAAGCCGCTCTGGCCCGCGATGACGGCGATTCCGGTCGCCGGCGCCGCGACG
>CAJCJC010000441.1 GCA_903970575.1 Alphaproteobacteria bacterium | reverse complement strand
CACGGCGCATCCACCCGCGCGCCACACCCGATGCAGCGGGGCGGCAGCGCGAGGTCAAGCGCAAACCGCCATGCGCGCCCGATATCCGCGCGCTCAACATTCATGCGCCAGCGCCCCTTGATAACGGGCGCGCTCACCGCGCCACCCGCGCCGCCGGTAAATAGACGATCGCCGTCGTTCCCACGCCGCGGCTGCTTCGCAGCTCGAGAGTTCCGCCATGCCGCTCCGCCAGAGCCTTCGCGAGCGGCAGGCCGAGGCCCGTTCCTTCATAGCGCCGGGCCAGCCCGCCGTCGATTTGCCGGAAGGGCGTGAAGGCGGTTTTCAACTCCTCCTCGTCCATGCCGATCCCGGTGTCGCGCACCCAGATTTCGGCTCCGCCATTCCGTGCGATCTCCGCGCCGAGCGTGACGGTCCCGCCGGGTACGTTAAACTTTACCGCGTTCGAGATAAGGTTCAGCAATATCTGCTTCATCCTCACCTCATCGACCCTGAGGTTGGGAAAATCCACTCCTATCTCGGACCGCAGTTCGACATTGTCCTTGACCGCGCGCTCCCGCACCAGCGTGAAGCAGGACTCGGAAATCTCGCATAGGGACGCAGCCTCCTCGATAAGTTCAAGCTGCCGGGCTTCCACCTTGGCGAGATCGAGGATCTGGTTCACGACGCTCAGCAAATGGCATCCGCTATCGAAAATATCGCCAGCGTATTCATGATATCGCCCCGAGGTCGAGAAATTCCTATTTTTGAGAAGCTCTGAAAATCCGATAATGGCGTTGAGCGGCGTGCGCAGTTCATGGCTCATATTGGCCAGAAAGGCCGATTTGGCCCGGTTCGCATCCTCCGCGCTTTCTCGCGCGATCTCGACTTCGCGACTTCGCTCCATCAGGGCGATGGCTGTCGATTCCAGCCGATGCGAGGTGATCAGCGTCGCCACCGCGAAGATCGGGCCGGTCATGGTGACCACCGCAGCGATGCCGGCTGTCGGGTCCATGAATGAAATGCGCGTCAGCCACAAAGCCGCCAGCCCAAACAAGGGCGGCACGATCAACATGACGGGGAACAGACGCCGGGCCATCGCGCCGCCAAGATTTGGCGCTGACAGTATTCCGATCAACCCTAAATCGGGGCGCAGCATCAGGATGCCCAGGCTCGTCGTCAGAAGACAGACGGCGGTGGAGAGCGCCAGCGGAAAGTGATTCATCATCTGGTAAAAAGTCAGCGCCTCATACAGGTGACCGACGAGGGCGAAAAACGCCAGGAGCAGCGGCGCGACGACGAGAACCTGGCCGAGCGCCCATCCCTTGCGATTCTGGCAGGCAAGAAGCGCCAGCGCCGCGCCGAGTCCGAAAAACCCAAACGGCGTCGTTTGAACAACGCCGAGCGGTATCGCCGCGTGCGGCAGGATGGCTTTGTCGAAGAGCTGCTCATCCAGGCGCCAGTGCAAACCGAGGACAGAATCGGTCAGTCGCATCAGGCCGAGCATCGAAACCCACCCGCCGACGATGATCCGCCCCCATTGCGGCTTCGATGAGTCGAGGCGGGAGATCGTCAGCGACCCTCCGCACATGATGAAAACCATGGCGTTGGTTGGGCTCATGGGCAAAACGCCGTCCTCCCAGACGCCGGTCAGCCAGGCTTTATCCAATACCCAGCCGGCCAACACGCCGAGCCCGATCGCGAAGGTGACAAGGCCGCAGACGCGCCGCGGCCAGACCCAAACTTGCATATTATTATAAGGCACGATTCCCTGGTCCCGGCGCCCGCCGAAAATCAACTATAACGGCCTGATTCGATGGCAAGACAATATCCAAATGCTTAACGGGGTATATGGACTGATTCCGCCAGGGCTGGCGATGCCTTATGCGGGCGCCATTCAGATGTCGTCCGTAATCCCCGGCGCGGCTTCGCTTGAGGACCAGCACGACGGGTCCTTCGATGGCCTGACCATGCTTGCGCCGCCGGGCGTGCTGGAACGGCGGTATCTCTTAGCCGAGGGATTGCGGGTGTTAAAGCCCGATGGCGGCTTCGTGGCGATGGCCCCAAAGGATAGAGGCGGTCTCAGACTCGCCCGGGAACTCGCCGCCTTTGGCTGCGCGATCGAGGAATCCGCGCGCCGGCATTATCGCATTTGCCATGTAAAGCGGCCGGGCGTTCTTCCGGCTCCCCCCATCGAGGGCGCGCTCGCGGATGGAGGGCCGCAAATCCTTCCCGCGCTCGGCCTCTGGAGCCAGCCCGGCATTTTCAGTTGGGACAGGATCGATCCCGGTACGGCGCTGCTGATCCGGCATTTGCCGACGCTGACCGGGGCCGGCGCCGATTTCGGCTGCGGGATCGGTCTTCTCGCCCGCGCGGTTCTGGGCGGCCCAGCCGTAACGCAATTGACATTGATCGACATCGATCGCCGCGCCATCGCCGCCGCCCGCCGCAACGTGGTGGACGTGCGCGCAACCTTCGCGTGGCGCGACGTGCGCGACGGCGACTCCGTGCCCGCCGAACGCGATTTCGTGGTGATGAACCCGCCCTTTCACGATGGCGGGGCGGAGGATCGGGCCCTTGGCGAGGCCTTCATCCGACGCGCCGCCGCGGTGCTGAAGCCAGGCGGCGTCTGCTGGATGGTCGCCAACCGTCATCTGCCGTACGAGCGCGCGCTGAACGCCCATTTTGCCCTGATCCGTCTGGTCGAGCAAGCGGACGCCTATAAGGTCTATGAGGCGCGGCGATGACCCGGCCGACAAAGCCCGCCGCAATGCGGCTCGACCGGCTGCTGGCTAATCTGGGATACGGTTCGCGGCGCGAGGCGCAAATCTTGAGCGCGGCCGGGTTGGTGACGCTGGACGGCCAAACCCTGCTCGACGGGGATTTTCATGTGTCGGTGACTCCCGATCTACCATCTC
>CAJCJC010000440.1 GCA_903970575.1 Alphaproteobacteria bacterium | reverse complement strand
ATCCCGATGTTCCTGATCATCGGCGTGTGGGGCGGCCCGCGCCGGGTCTACGCCGCGTTCAAGTTCTTCCTTTACACGCTGCTGGGTTCGGTCCTGATGCTGCTGGCGATCCTCGCCATGTATCTGACAACCGGCACGACCGATCTTGTAGTCATCCTGCATTCGCCCTTCAGCCGCGAATTGCAGATCTGGCTCTGGCTCGCCTATTTCGCTTCCTTCGCGGTCAAGATGCCGATGTGGCCCGTCCATACCTGGCTGCCCGACGCGCATGTCGAGGCGCCGACGGCGGGCTCCGTCATTTTGGCGGCCGTGCTGCTGAAGATGGGCGGCTACGGCTTCATTCGCTTCTCGGTGCAGATGCTGCCCCAGGCGAGCGAATATTTCGCGCCCTTCATGTTCAGCCTCTCGGTGATCGCGATCATCTACACCTCGCTGGTCGCCCTGGTGCAGACCGACATGAAAAAGCTGATCGCCTATTCCTCGATCGCCCATATGGGGTTCGTTACGCTTGGCATCTTCACCTTGAATCAGCAGGGGATCGACGGCGCGGTCTTTCAGATGCTGTCTCACGCCATCGTGTCGGGCGCGCTGTTCCTGTGCGTCGGCGTGGTTTATGACCGGCTGCACACGCGCGAGATCGCCCGCTATGGCGGCATGGCCCGCACCATGCCGCACTACGCCCTCGTCTTCGCGATCTTCACCTTCGCGTCGGTCGGGCTGCCCGGTACGTCCGGCTTCGTCGGTGAATTCCTGACGTTGGTCGGCGCGTTCCAGGTCAATCGCTGGGCGGCGGTGCTCGCGACCACCGGCATCATCCTGGGCGCCGCCTATATGCTGGTGCTGTTCCGTCGCCTCTTCTATGGCGAGGTCACCAAGGACGATGTGCGCGCCATGCCGGATTTGAACTGGCGCGAAATGAGCATCTTCGCGCCCCTGATCGCGCTCACCCTCTGGATGGGCGTCTATCCGTCGACATTCAAGGCGCTGATCGATCCCGCCGTGGCTCAGCTTGTCGATCACCAGCAACAACAGACCGGGCATGCGCCGCGGACGGCCCTGTCGCCGTCCCAACAAATCGAGGCCGCGCGATGATCCCGCTTCCCGATTTCGGAATCGTTCTGCCGGAGATCGTGTTCGCCGCCCTGGCGCTGATCCTGTTGATGGTGGGAACCTTCGGCAAGGAGCGTTCGACCGGCCTCGTCTCGGCCCTCTCGGTGGCGAGCTGCGCCATCGCCATCGTGCTGGTTCTCCTGACGGACACGGCGCGGACCGTCAGCTTCGAAAACCTTTTCATCGTCGATCGCTTCGCCGCGTTCATGAAGGTGCTGGTCCTGATCGGCTCGGGTCTGTCGATCGTCATCTCGACCGGCTACCTCAGCCAAGAAAAGCTCTCGCGGCCGGAATTCCCGGTCCTGATCTTGCTGGCGACTCTGGGCATGATGCTGATGATCTCCGCCAACGACATCATCTCGCTCTATGTCGGGCTCGAACTGCAAAGCCTGGCGCTTTACGTTCTCGCGTCCTTCCATCGCGACACCGTGCGCTCGGCCGAGGCCGGCCTCAAATACTTCGTCCTCGGCGCGCTCTCCTCCGGCATCCTGCTTTATGGCGCGACGCTGGTGTACGGTTTCACTGGCACGACGAGCTTTGAAAAGCTCGCGGTTCTGCATCCCGCCGCCGGCGTTCAGACCGTCGGCCTTCTGGTCGGCATGGCGCTTGTCGCCACCGGCCTCATCTTCAAGGTCTCCGCTGTTCCCTTCCACATGTGGACCCCCGACGTGTACGAGGGCGCCCCCACGCCTGTTACCGCCATGTTCGCCATCGCGCCCAAGATCGCCGCGATGGCGCTTTTGGTGCGCCTGATGATCTCCGCCTTCGGGCCGCTGATCGCGGATTGGCAGCAGATTATCCTGGCGATCGCGGTGCTCTCCATGCTGCTCGGCGGCTACGCCGCCATCGTTCAGCGCAACATCAAGCGCCTGATGGCCTACAGCTCCATCGCCAATGTCGGCTACATCCTGCTCGGGCTCGCGGCCGGGACGGAGCGGGGGGTCGAGGCCGTTCTGATCTATCTTTCCATCTATCTGTTCATGACCGGCGGCGCCTTTGCCGTCATCCTGACGATGCGCCGCGACGGGCATATGGTGGAACAGCTCTCCGATTTGGCGGGGCTCTCCCAGACGCGCCCGATGCTGGCTTTGGCGATGGCCATCTTCATGTTTTCGCTGGGGGGCATCCCGCCCTTGGCCGGCTTCGTCGGCAAAATCTATGTCTTCCTCGCGGCCATCGACGCCGGCAATCATGCGGCCACGGCCGCTATCGCGGATTCCTTCTACGTCGCGGCCGCGCTCGGCGCCGCGATCAGCGTGGTCTCGATGTTCTATTATCTGTGGATCATCAAGATTATTTATATGGATTCGCCGGCGCGTCCGCTCGACCGCTCGGTTGGCGCCGGGTTGAACGGCGCCGTGCTGGTCACATCCCTGTTCACGCTGCTGTTCGCTTTCGCGCCGATCATCGGTCCCGTCGTCGGCTGGGCGTCGGCCGCGGCCCACGCGCTGACGCCGTGACGCGCGCGGCATAGAATGAGTCATGACCGACCCTGATTTTCCGATTTTGCCGCCGGGCTATCGCCTGATCGCGCGGGAGGAGGCCGGCAGTACGAATGACGAGGCTCGCGCCCTCATCGCGGCGGGGGCCGGGAACGGCGCCGTGGTATGGGCTCAGAGCCAGACCGCCGGGCGGGGCAGGCACGGCCGCGAATGGACGTCGCCGCCCGGCAACCTCTACTGCTCGATCATTCTGCGGCCCAGGGTCGATCCGTCGCGCATCGCGGAAATCGCCTTCGTATCCGCCTTGGCGGTGCGCGACGCCGTGATCCAGCTTGTGCCGTCCGAGGCCGAGATCACGTTCAAATGGCCGAACGATGTCTTGGCCGGCGGCCGTAAACTGGCGGGCATCCTCATCGAAGCTGAAAAACTACCGGATGAGGCGCGCACGGCCTTGATAATCGGCATCGGCGTTAACATTGTCTCTGCACCGCGTGAGGCGAGTTATCCCGCCACCTGCGTTTCGGCGCTCGCGCGCACCCCCAGGGTCGCCCGTGTCTTGTCTTTTTTAGTGGCGGCGCTTGATCGTCGTGTCGAATTATGGACGCGAAACGGTTTCGCTGTGGTACGTCGTGAGTGGATGGAGCATGCCTTCGGCGTCGGGGGGCAGGTCTCGGCGTCCGGGGGCGTCAGCGGCACGTTCACCGGGCTGGATGAGACCGGGGCCAT
>CAJCJC010000439.1 GCA_903970575.1 Alphaproteobacteria bacterium | reverse complement strand
TCGCCGCGAGCGCGGCGCCGTCCGCTAGGGCGGCTACTTTGCCCGCCACGATGAGGCACGCCGCGGCGTTCAACAGAACGATATCTCGGTATGCGCCGTGCTCGCCGGCCAGAAGACGGCGCATGGCGTCGGCGTTTCTGGCGGGCTCGCCTCCAAGAATATCCGAAAGAGGCCAGCGTGGAAGTCCCGCATCTTCTGGCGTCACTACGCGACGCGCGATCGACCCATCTCCCAGAATGGCGACATGGCTCGGGCCGGTAATGGTCAGCTCATCGAGCCCGTCGGAGCCATGAACCACCCAGGCGGCGATGGAGCCGAGACGGCGCAGCGTCTCCGCCACGGGCTCCAGCCACCTTGAATCGTAAACGCCCACCAGTTGCCGCTTAGCCCCCGCCGGATTGGACAGCGGCCCCGCGAGATTGAAAACGGTGCGAAAGCCAAGCTCACGGCGCAGACCCGCGACCGCTCGCATGGCCGGGTGGTGATTGGGCGCGAACAGGAACGCCAGGCCATACCGGTCGAGCGCGGCCTGCGCGTCATCGGGCCTCGCGGTCGAATCGACGCCAAGCTCGCCCAGCACGTCGGCCGCGCCGGACTTGGATGACGCGGCGCGGTTGCCATGTTTCGCCACCTTGACGCCGCACGCGGCGATGATAAGAGCGACGGCGGTCGAGACGTTCAGCGTGCCTACGCCGTCTCCGCCCGTGCCGCAGCAATCGATCGCGTTGTCCGCCCCGGCGATTTTAATGCTGTGCCTGCGCATAGCCCGCACGGCGCCGGTCAGTTCCTCGACCGTCTCGCCGCGCGCCGCCATGCCCATCAGCATCGCGCCGATCTGCGCTGGCGTGGCCGAGCCCGCGATGATCGCCTCGAATGCCGCCTCCGCGTCCGCCTCGTTCAGCGTCTCGCCGGCGATCAAGCGCGCCAGCGTCGCCTGCAACCCGATCATGACGCCGCGATTTCGAGGAATCGCCGCAAGATGTCATGCCCATGCTCCGACGCGATGCTCTCGGGATGGAACTGGACGCCGTGAATAGGAAGGTCGCGATGCGACAATCCCATAATAATCCCATCTTCGGTTTTGGCGGTGATGGCGAGGGCGTCCGGCAGGGTTTCCGACTCAACGATCAGGGAATGATAGCGGGTGGCGTTAAACGGGGATGGGAGGCCCACGAAAACGCCGGCGCCCTCATGGAAGATGGCGCTCACTTTGCCGTGCATCGGTTCCGGCGCGCGGATCACCCTGCCGCCGAAGACCTGCCCAATGGCTTGATGGCCAAGGCAGACGCCGAGCAACGGTATGCGCCGCTCTGCCGCCCCGCTAATCACATCGAGGCATATTCCCGCCTGATCCGGGGCGCACGGCCCCGGCGATAGGATAATTCCCGCCGCGCCGCGCTCCAGCGCATCCAAGGGCGACAGCGCATCATTGCGCACGACCTCGGTCTCGGCGCCCAGATCGCCCAGAAACTGAACGAGGTTGTAGGTGAAGCTATCGTAATTATCGATGAGCAGCAGGCGCATTCAATTGCCCCCGTGCCCTGAGTTCTCATGATCGGCGAACACCGGCGCTTGTTCGGCGGCGCGGAAAAGAGCGGCGGCCTTGTTCACGGTTTCCTGATATTCCGTCTCGGGATCGCTGTCGGCGACCACCCCGCCGCCGGCCTGAACATGCAATACGCCGTCCTTTAGAACCGCGGTGCGCAGCGCGATGCACGTATCGAGCGAACCGTCCGAACCGAAATAGCCGACGGCGCCCCCATAGACTCCCCGACGCGACGCTTCCATCTCGTCGATAATCTCCATCGCCCGGATTTTTGGCGCTCCGCTCACCGTGCCGGCGGGGAAGCCCGCGAACAGCGCGTCGACCGCGTCCAGCCCCGCCCTCAGCCGCCCCGTGACGTTCGAGACGATATGCATGACATGAGAGTAACGCTCGATGATCATCTTCTCGGTGACCTTGACCGAACCGATCTCCGCGACGCGGCCAACGTCGTTGCGCCCAAGATCGAGCAGCATCAGATGCTCGGCGATTTCCTTGGGGTCGGCCAGCAGCTCCCGGGCGAGCGCATCGTCCTCCTCCGCCGTTTCGCCGCGCCGTCTGGTGCCGGCGATGGGTCGGATGGTGACCTCCCCATCTCGGACGCGAACCAAAATCTCCGGGCTCGACCCCACGACGGAAAACCCGTCGAAATCGAGCAGGAAGAGGAAGGGCGACGGGTTAAGGCGGCGCAGCGCCCGATATAGCGCCAGCGCCGAATACGGAAAGGGCGCGCTCATCCTGTGCGATGGCACCACCTGGAAGGCGTCGCCCGCGCGGATATAGTCCTTCGTCCGCTCCACGATCGCGCAATACGCGACTTGGCCGGTATTTGAGAGCGGAAACGAGCGCTTGGCGTGTTGCCCGATCGGCGCCAACACAGGCGTGGACGGCAGCGACCGTGACAACGCGGCGGTGATCCGGCCAATCCGGTCCAGCGCCGCGCCCTCGGCTTGGTCCGAGCTTACCCCGGGCTGGGGCCATATGGGCGTGATGATCCTGACATCGCGCTCGATGGCGTCGAAAACCAGAACAAGGCTCGGCCGCACCAGAATCGCGTCCGGCACGCCGAGCGCGTCCGGGTTGGCGGAGGGCAGGCGCTCGACTAGCTTGATCATGTCGTAGCCGAAATAGCCGAACAATCCGCTCGCCATCGGCGGCAGGCTTGCGCCGCCCTCGATACCGGCAAGATCGATCCGGCTTTCCCGCAGGATCGCCCTCAGCGATTCGATCGGGGCGTCGGCAGTCGGCGTGAACGGACCGCGCGGATGCGCCAGCGCGTCCCGGTTGATCTCGACCTTGCCGTCCTTGCACCGCCAGATAAGGTCGGGCGCGAGGCCGATGACCGAGTAGCGCCCAAGGCTTTTACCGCCCTCGACGGATTCCAACAGAAATGCATAGGGTTGGCCCACGCCTAGCTTCAACATCGCCGAGACGGGCGTTTCCAGATCGGCGATCGCGCGTGTCCAGACAAGCTGAGGTTGGCCGTCGCGATAGCGCGCCGCGAAATCGCCGCCCTCCCGCGGTCGGACCTGACCGAGCGCGCTCATTGCCCGACGACAGTCTCGACGGCGTCCGGATTGATCTTGACCTTGATGTC